>JACNFI010000051.1 GCA_014384665.1 Candidatus Cloacimonadota bacterium | reverse complement strand
CGAGGTTAGTTAATGTGACAGTAGTGGGTAATAATCCTGGGGGAATTTGGTGCAGTTACGATTCCGATCCTATAATAGAAAATTCAAATATTACAGACAATATAGGAGCAGGGATTTGTTGTACCTATTCATCGAGTCCCAGCTTGTATTATGTTACGATCTCAGGGAATTCGGGAGGAGGGATCACCTGTTCAAACAATTCAAATATCATTCTTGAAAATGTTAAGATATGTGATAACAGCGTGTGGGGTGGTATTTATTCTGATGGCTCCACTCCCACACTTACCAATGTTACCATAATTGGCAATAGTACAGATGAGTGTGGTGGGGGTATTTCTTTGGGGGGAGGAGGGGTGGTCACGTTACGGAATGTTAAAATAATCGGCAACACGTCTGGATATGATGGAGGGGGTATTTATGCCGCCTACGGGGATCAGGTTGTTATGTTAATTAATGTATTGGTTGCGAATAACTATGCATGGAATTCTGGTGGAGGTATCAATATTATTGATGTACCTTTCTTTATGGCAGAAAATGTAACAGTATGCGACAATTCAACAGATGGATTGGGAGGAGGGATTATGTGTCAGCTTGAAAGCGATGCTGTTATAAAAAATAGTATTGTATGGAATAACAGTGGTGGAGAGATAGTGGAGTATTGGACAGGCGGGGATGCCGTAGCCGTATATTACTCTGATGTACGTGGTGGCTGGAGTGGTCCTGGCAGTCATAATATCAACAGTGATCCATTATTTTCCGATGACGATTACCGTTTATCCGAGGATTCACCGTGTATAGATACCGGCTCGGCGGACACAACAGGACTTCATCTACCTCCTTGGGATCTTGACGGTAATGTTCGTATTTGGGATGGTAATGGAGATGGAGTTGCAGTTATAGACATGGGAGTGTATGAATATGGCGCTCCTGTATATTCTGTTAATGAACCTGAGATACCGGAACAAAGCACGATTCACAATTACCCTAATCCTTTTACTACCTCAACAACAATATCTTTTTATAGAACTCCAAATATACATGAAGAAGCACAGATCGAAATCTATAACTTGAAAGGACAGAAAATAAAAACATTAACCGATAACCAAATAATGAAAGGTGGTAATCATGAGATAATGTGGGATGGAACAAACAGCAGAAATAAGCGTGTCGGTTCAGGTATTTATTTTATAAAACTGAGAACCGAGAAAAGTATTAATGTCAAAAAGATAGTAAAATTTGGTTTGTAAACATGCAAAAAAAATGAAAAAATCGGAGGATAAGATGTTAAAACAAAATGTATATGCCGAGCTGTCGGCGAAAAAAGTAGTTGTAACTCTTCTTGTACTCTTTTGTACAAGCACATTGTTGTTTGCGGATTATAACGGCAATGTTTTGACCGAGCTGGAAGAGTTGTCATTTATCCAAATTGATGAGTATGATCTCATTATATTAAAAAATGGTTATTTTACAGAAGAAATTGGTGCTCCTAAGTTACCTGTGAAGATCAAAAAATATCTAATCCCTTTAGATATGAAACCAATTAATATTAGTGTTACAAGCACCGAGCAAACCGAATTAGAAAATCAATATTATATCTATCCTGCTCAGACTCCCCAGCCTACTGATGGGAGTGAAGCCCCACCTTTTGTTGAACCAATTGAAAGTATATATAATTCAGATACACCCTATCCTGATAAGTTAATTGAAATAATTGGAGATGAATGTACAATGGGATATCATGTTGTAACATTAAGAATTTTTCCATTATCATATATTCCAAAACAAAAGAAGGTTAATATCTATACTGACATTGATTTTACTATTGAATATGAAAGTATAACAACTTCTATCAGACAAGCAAGAAGACAGAGTTTATCAAGATATAATACTGCGAAAAGATCAATTAAAAATATGGTAGAAAATCCGAATGATTTTGAATCTGTTACAGGTGGGGCTCAGGAAATAATTCCTGGAAAAACAGAAATGGAAGAATTAGATTTAAGATTTATGCCATCACTGGAAGGAGATACGCCTGAATATATCATTATAACCAGTGAGGAATTAAAACCTGTTTTTGATGAATTTGCAGAATGGAAGACGAAAAAAGGTATTCCTACACTGGTGATTACTACCGAGCAGATAGAAGATAATTATGGAGGCTGCGACTTAGCAGAAAAGATACGTCACTACCTGCAAGATGCAAGATATTACTGGGGTGAGGGTTTATATGTTCTTCTTGGTGGAGATACTAATATTGTTCCAGATAGATTAACAGAATATCCATATTTTGATATAGTTGATATGATTCCATCAGACCTTTATTACTCGGATGTTTATGATTATGATAATCCAAATTATAATTTTAATGCAGATGGTGATAATATATTTGGAGAGAGTGAGGATGATCTTGATTATGGTTTTGATCTAATTGTGGGAAGAGCATCTGTGGAAGATGAAACTGAAGCTACAACTTTTGTGAATAAAGTTATATCTTATGAGAAATTAGATAATCCAGATTATGAAATATCAGATGTAAAGAATTTATTGTTGATGTCCACTTTTGGATATCTTATTCCCGGGGAACCTAATTATTCCTATCCTGATATGGTGGATCAGTATAATATTTATGAGAACAACTTACCTACTGTAAATGTTCCAAATGGATGGATCCATGGATGGAAAATGTTTGATGATTATGATGGTACACATGATCCTCCGTTTTATAATCCGGATTATCCAGGCCATGAAGAAACTACACATGATCATTTTGTTGCAGCACTAAACAATGGTTCTTCATTTACTCAAGGAAATTTCCATATTGTATACCATGCTGACCACTCAAGCCCTTATAGTATGGGAACATCCATTAAAATGAAACACGAAGTGGTCAATAGAACAGATATGGATAATTTAGAAAATATTCCTTACCAAATATTAATGACTTGTGGTTGTGAACCGAATAGATTTAATCTGGATTGTATATGTGAGCATTATATAAATAATCCTGATCACGGTGGTGTAGCAATAGTTGGCAACTCTTGCGTAGGTTGGTGTGGTGATTCTGATCCTCAATTCAAAAATTTTGTTATAAATCTTTATGGTACAGAAAATAATGGATGGGAATGCTTGGAATATCACATGGGAAGTTTGTTTCAAACAATGAATCCTTATATTGGTAACAAGAGAGAAAGTCTTAATCTTCTTGGTGACCCTGAAATGCCTGTCTGGACAAATACGCCCATAAACCTTGATGTTGTGGTTACTCCTTCTGAAATTACTAATGGAGAGAATACTATCACTGTGACAATTAATTATCTTCCGGAAAATGTAGATGCTCTCGTATGCCTTCAAAAAGGCAATGAAGCTTATGGGCATCAATCAATTCCCAATATTTACAGTGTTGATTCAGCAATATTTACTTTCACACCAGATACCCCAGGTGAACTTGATGTTACTGTAACCGCACATAATTATTTACCCTATGAAGATACGATTCCTGTAAATCTCACCTCTGGTTCACACCTTTACATAACAGAAAAGACAATAGATGATGACGACACGGGTTCAAGCTATGGCAATTGTGATGGACAGGTTGATGCAGGCGAAACAATAGAACTATCCATTACACTTACAAATTCCGGCTCAGCGGATGCTCTTGATGTATCAGCAGAACTTATCTGTGATCCTGAATTTATTACCATCACTCAAAATCAATCTAATTTTGGAGATATAAATGCCGGAGAAAGTGCAGTTTCTCAAATAAATTATATCTTTGAGGTTGACCCGGATACTCCTGATGGAGAATATGTGTGATACACTTTTCATTTATGAAGAAAATGTTCTTTTACATACAGATGTGTTTTATCTTCAAATAGGTGCACCTGAATTAGACAAGGTAAAGAATTCAATTACCACAAGTGATGGTGATGATATTATAGAAGCAGGCGAGATCGTAGAATTACGAATTGAATTGTTCAATGAAGGAGATGCAGAGGCAACAGGAGTAAACGGAACATTAACTTCCGATTCACCGTATTTCAATATTACTACAGGTGAAATAAATTATGTTAATATTGCGTCATTAACTTCAACTGGAGAAGATATAGATCCTTTTGTATTTGATGTAAGCGAGGATTATGATGGAGAAACTCTAAATCTGACAGTTGAGAATGAATACGGACGAAGCTGGGAATTTAATGGATTTAATCTGAATAAACCTGAATCAGTAGTTTTTGGATCCATTGAATTTAGCAGTATGCAAGATGAAATTGACCTGTGGTGGGATCCAGTTCCAGATTATGAAGACCAGTATAATCCTGAAGATAATTACTATATTCGAGGATATAACATTTACCGTTACAACCCATCGGAGGATGAGTATGAAAAACTTAACAACTTCATAGTAGAAGGAGTTTCATATTATAAAGATACTGAAGTTGAGCCCGCGACATCTTATTATTATAAAATAAGTGCGATTACAGACTCAGGCAACGAGAGTGATTTAAACGATTCTTATGAAGCATGGACAGCATTGCCTTATCTTGCTGGTTGGCCTGTTAGTTCAGATGTAGGAGATAATATACACGGTTCTATAAATGTTTGCGATAATGATCTGGATGGGCAGAAAGAGATATTTTCTACTAATGTTGCAGGTTACGTCTTAGGATTTCACTCAACTGGTGATGAGATTTTCGATATTGATAACGATCCCTGTACAGTAAGTGGATTTATGAATATTGATGCCCAGATATGGAGCACACCTGCCATGGGAGATATTGATAACGATGGATTGTCGGAAGTTGTCATAACAACCCGCCATGGTGGCACAGACGAAAAGAAAATATTTGTTTATAAAACATTTGATGAAGATAATGATGGGGAACCTGATCTTTTATGGGAAAATGATATGGGACAACAAGCATGGAGAGGACCTGTCATATCTGATATTAACAATGACGGAAAATTAGAAATCATCGCGATTTGCACAGGAGGTGCCTTAAAAGTATATGATGATCAGGGAAATCTCTTATGGTATAAAAGTATCGGTTCCGGGGGATATGGAATGCCTGCTGTAGCTGACCTTAATGGAGATGGTAATAAAGAAATAATTATGGGATATAAAAGTGGACTTTATGTCTGGAAATATGATGGAAGTGACTATATATTCAAATCCATTCTATCAGAATGCCTACCATGGTTATAATGTATGGTTTGTCTGCCCTCCTGTGGTAGTTGATCTTGATAATAATGGTGACTATGAAATTTTAACAATTTCTACCTTATATGTAGAGGATGGCGGTACACCATATGAATATCGTCATTACAATCACTATTATGGTTATGTAATTGCACTTCATCATGATGGGAGTCTGGTTAATGGTTAGGGATCGAATGATTTATATTCACATCCGGTCAGAATGTGTACTGATAAAGAAAGTCCCCATCAACCACCCGCAATTGCAGTTGGCGACCTTGACGGTGATATGGAGATAGAAGTTGTTGTCGGGGGAAATCCCTATTTGTATATCTGGGATTATCAAGGTAATGAATTACAACAGATTTCCGTTAGTGGATTAAAGGTCTATAGCATTGCTCCTGTCTTGGCAGATATAGATGATGATAACGATATCGAAATTGTGATAGCATCAAATAATGGAAAAATTTATGCTTATGATTATGATGGAACAGAGGTTCCTTTTTTCCCTCTCAAAACAGATGATGTATTTTGGACGTCTCCCTGCATTGCGGATATCGACAATGACGGGAAAAGTGAACTCCTTGCAGGCAATTATTCAGGAACAATGTATGTATGGGAGACAGAAGGTGATCCAAGTAAGATCGAATGGAGTTGCTACAGGAATAATGCCCATAACACAGGTGTCTATAATGGCTCGATGACTCTCTCGGGAACGTTGACGCATGATGAATATTGGATTGAAAGTGCATTTGTGGTCGGAGATGTCATTGTCCCGAGTGGCATAACCCTAACAATTGATAACTCTTGCAGGGTTTATTTAACCGGTAATGCTACACTGAGTATTGAAGATGGAGCAACTCTTATTCTAAAAAATTGGAGCAGAATCCAAGGAATATGTTCTGAAAACAGCATTGAAGTTTATGGAGACATCCTTATTAGCAATAACGTTATATTTACAGCACCAGATGGTGAATCCTGGGGTGGGCTTTATCTTCTCAAAACTTCAGCAACAATTACTATGAATAATGTAACCTTTGAGAGAGGTAGCATTTTCTGTGAATCTCGCTTCTTAGTAATAAACAATAGTGATTTTACAAATACAGGTATCGTAC
>JACNFI010000050.1 GCA_014384665.1 Candidatus Cloacimonadota bacterium | reverse complement strand
TTCTGCCTGTCCGCCGTAAAACTTTGGAAGGCGGGCAGGTGAGCTTTTCCGTTAGACCTTATAGATATAAACGAACAGTTAAATTAACCCTGGGCATCTAATAATGACTGGTACATGTAGGCTATGTGAAAAAGAAAAGGAACTCAAAAAAAGTCATCTTTTACCGAGTTTTATTTTCAAATGGAAAAAGGAACAGGAAACTGGATTTTTCAGAACTTCACAAAATCCCAATAAACGAGTTCAAGACGGTTTAAAACTGTACCTATTATGTGCGGATTGCGAACAGCGATTTGGACTTTGGGAAAAACAGTTTTCAGAAAAACTTTTCAAGCCGTTTCATGATAATTCTGGGACTAAAGTAAAATATTCGGAGTGGCTACTTAAGTTCGCCGTTTCAGTTTCTTGGAGAAACCTAATTTATCACAAAATGAAAAATGGATTCACCCATCTTTCAGATACTCAAAGAAATCTCACAGAAGAGGCATTGCTTACCTGGAAATCCTTTTTGATGAACCAAACAAAACATATTGGCACTTTTGAACAGCATATTTTCACAGTCGATATCATTCAAAGTTATCAAGGCCATGGTTCGCTGTCACCATATTTAAATAGATATTTTGTGGGTTCCGTAGACTTTGATCTTCTTAGGACTGAAAAGGCCTGCCTTCTATATTCAAAACTAAATAAACTTGTAGTGATTGGAATTATTCAGCAGCCAAGCAAAGATTATCTTGAAGGCACTCTAATTGAGTATCCTACAGGTGAATTCAGACCGAGAACAATATATATACCTGAGCAATTTCATCATTATTTCAATAAATGTGCAAATCAAGTTGCTCAACATTTGTCGTCATTATCAGATAAACAGTGGGCATCCATCGGCAAGTCATATGAAAAAGATATCGACAGATTAAAAAATTCTGACATTTTTATTGCAACTGAAGCTGATCTCTCTATTTCCGGTCAGAACGCATTTCATGTCTTGAAATCGAATAAGGACAAAGATAAGAAATAAAGCTGTTGAAATATCTTTAGAAGGTCTAACCGCCTGTTGTACCTGACAGAAACGATGGTGGTTTTGAATTTTTTAGTTTAGTTGGCATTCAAAAGTGAGTTTGGCAATTTATAGTTTACCCTGTTAAATCCCTTCGGAATCCCGAGAGCATTCGGGATATTTATCTGACCCCGTGAAATATCGCTGCAATATTATGGCTCTATTCATCCAATTTGTTTTGCCACGAATCTTTCTCCGTCCCGAAAAAATCGCTATTGAAATAGGACGACTTTTAAATCATATAATAGAAAACCCTAAAAAATATCAGAAAAAAAGTAATCCCTATTTATCGGGACGGAGAACGGGCTAATTGCCATTTGTTCACCCTTCGTCCCGATAATATCGGGACGGAGAACGGGCCTATTAGCATATTAAATGTATGTTTTTCTGCTGAATGGGTGTAATTAATGTTTATGTAATTGCTATCAGTAATTTTTCAGTTTTTTAATAATGAATAATTATAAAGCAATAATATTTGATTTGGGTAATGTGATTGTAAATATCTCATTTGATAATGTTTTTGAATATTGGAATAAAATTACTAATAGAAACTCTAATGATTTTAAGAATAAATTCCAGTTTGATGGGATGTTTAAAAAATTTGAGCGGGGTGAAATAAAACCAACTGAATATAGAAATTATATCTCAAAAAAATTAGGGTTTAAATTTAGCAAAGCTGAATTTGATAATGGTTGGAATACAATTTACTTAAATTTAGTTCCTGATATTGAAAATTTGCTTAAATTATTAAAACAGGATTTCAGGTTAGTTATATTGACAAACACAAATGAAATTCATTCAAAAATATGGAAAATTAAGTATAGACGGATTTTAAATTATTTTGAAAAAATATTCCTTTCAAATGAAATAAAAGCAAGGAAACCAGAACGAAAAGCATATGAAATAGTATTAGATTATTTGAAATTAAGTCCATTGAATGTTATATTCTTGGATGATAATATAGGGTATGTTGAGGGTGCACTAAATCTTGGAATTAAAAGTATTTTGGTTAGTTCACCCTATCAAATGATTAATGAATTAGAAAAATTAGGAATAAATGTGAAGAAAAAACTGAAAACTGCTGATAGCATTATGTAAATCTACAATTCAGAGAACAGGCATACCCCAAAAATTTTGGATAGAGTTTAAGTAACTGACTACTAGCAAACAGAATACAGTAAGAAGTAAGTGGAAATTTATAGCTTTGGGAATATTAAATATTCTACCAAAATTTTAAAAATAAAACAATTTGCGAGAGAATCAATTCTCTCGCTAATACAAAAAAAGAGTGCTAAAGCACTCTATTAGATGTATTTCAGCATCATTTATGATGCTTTCTTTGAATCAGCGAGATGATTTATCATCTCGTAGGAAAGAGAGTAGTCAAAAATTATTAAAATTTTGGGGGTATGCATGCAATTCAGAGAAGCCTTGACAGTCTTTGCACTTAACTTTTAGCAGAAATTCGTGGCACTCCTATTTGAAACTAAAAAGTTCTTTAATAATATAATTAAACTAATGGGTTCTGCAAAATAGGTAAATTTATGAAATTTTCAATAAACCTGTCATTCTGAGTGAAACGAAGAATCTCATAATTGCCAATATAAATGAGAGTTAGAGATTCTTCACTTCGTTCAGAATGACACCTTTGAGTGTTGTTTCTCTATTTTGCAGATCTCATTATAATTAAACTAAATCCAGGAGAAAAACTATGATAAAAACAAGACATTTAATTTATACCATTTTAATATTAGCAATTATTGGAATAAGTTGTTTTATACAACAAGGACTTGCTCAAGAACCATCAACATTAAAAATAAAACCCATTGATGTATCTGGTGTTAAAACAGAAAAGTTGAGTTTCACAAAATATTATTCTTTAAACCCTTTAGACATAGAATTACAAGCTCCTCAATATAATTTACCATTGTATACAAATCAAATATCAAATTTTCCATATTTTTCTAAGAAGATTTTATTAAGTGATACTGTATTAAAATTGTTGGAGAAAAATGGTTTTGTAGTTATCAAAAATCCATTTAATTCAAGAGAAGAATATATTACCAGTCCTTATGAAAAACTAAAAGACTATGAAATACCAATCTTCATTACTGCTGGTTCTTTATTACATCTTTATCACATTCAGTTTGATGAAACTCTCAGGCAAATAGAGGAAAGAGAATTTTATGATAAGATTTGGGAGATTAGTAAAGAACTAATAGATGATTCAATAGAAAAATATAATAGTGCTAATGACGACTTACAAGAAGCATTAAAAAGAAATGTTGCCTATCTTGCTGTTGCACTGGAGTTGTTAAAACCAAAGGTAGAACAAATTCAGAAGAAATATTCTGGAAATGAAAGGAAATTATCCATACCTGTAAGAGATGACCTCTTTTCTCATGTTGAAAAAAAGAAATATCAGTTTTTTGTTCCTGATTTTGTCAAAGAAGATGTTAAAAAAGAATTAGAGTTAATAGAACAACATAAAGGATTTGCAAATTCTCCAATCTTTATATATAAAGAGGATTATTCTCAATACATTCCAAGAGGGCATTATACGAGGTCAGAGAAGTTGAAGAATTACTTCAAAGCATTTATGTGGTATGGAAGAATGAGTATGCTTTTAAAAGGAACCAATCAAGTTAAAGCAGGCGAACCTTGCAATAATTTTCCTCCCTGTAAAGCTCTTATCTCTTTATATGATGCCAGAATTCAAACAATCCAGGCTTGTTTAATAGCATCCAGGTTTGCTGAAGATAAACAACTAAGGGATAAATGGGATAGAATCTATTCTGTAACCGCTTTCTATGTTGGTTTGGCAGACGATTTAGGACCTTATGAATATATTGATGCTTTAAACTTGATATTCAATGGAAAATTTACTCCCAATGATTTAACTAATAAGAATATCGGAAGATTAAAAGCCAAATTGGCCGAATATATGCCACCTAAAATATATGGAGGGACAGGAGATGTTGCACTCTGGCCACCTTTTACCCCTGAACAAGCAGATGAGGTTTTGGGAATTACAAAAGGATTTAGATTGATGGGTCAGAGATTTATCCCAGACTCTTATATGTTTTCCAATTTGGTTTCGCCTTATGTTGGGATGTACTCTGGAAGAAATTGTGACCAGACTTTTACCTGCGAACGAACGATAGGAGGACCAGCAAGATGCTTTCCTCGAGGATTAGATGTAATGGCACTACTCGGCTCAAAAAGAGCAAAAGAACTTTTAATAGAATTGGGTGATACAGAATATGAAGGTATAGATAAAAAGGGAAATAAAATAACCTACGAAACTCAGTTTAACAAATTAAAAGAGGAATTTAACAAATTTTCTGAAACCGAATGGCAAAAGAATCTTTATTGGTCATGGCTTTATGCTCTAAAACCTTTATTAAAAGATTTTGGAGATGGGTACCCAACATTTATGCAGACAAAAGCCTGGCAGGATAAAACATTAACTACAGCTCTGGCTTCGTGGACAGAATTACGGCATGATACAATTCTTTATGCAAAACAGAGCTATACAATGAGACTTGGAACTGCTATGCCACATCCTGAAAAACCTGTTGTCGGCTATATTGAGCCAGTTCCAGATTTTTATAATAGATTGTTAGCTTTGACGAAAATGACAACCAAAGGCTTAGATGATATGAATGTTTTAGATAGGTCAGCAAGATATAGATTAGAAAGTCTGGAGAAGATATTGGAGAGATTGGTAGAATTGTCCCAAAAAGAATTGAAGAATGAGGAATTAGCCCAAGATGATTATGATTTCATCAAAAACTTTGGCAGCAGATTAAATGGGGTTATTGCAGAAGTTGATGAAAAGGCAAAGAAGACAACTATTGTCGCTGATGTTCATACAGATGGGAATACAGGGCAGGTTCTGGAAGAAGGTATTGGATATGTTAATTTAATAATTGTAGCTTACAAAGTTCCAGATGGAAGAATCTTAATTGGTGCTGGACCTGTCATGACTTATTACGAGTTCAAGCATCCAATGAAAGATAGACTGACAGATGAAAAGTGGAGAGAGATGTTAAGTTCTAATCCTCCAGAAAGACCAGAATGGATTTCTAATTTTGCTGAATGAAATAATATTATTCTAGTATATCGTTTCCTAATTATCGTTGCAATTATTTATTTATTAAATTCCAAATTTCAAACACCAAATATCAAAGAAATTCGCAAAAAACGATAAAATGCTTCATTATGTTTAGGATTTGATTTTTTGGTAATTGGAATTTATTTGCCCCGTGAAATATAAAGCCCTGATTTTATCGGGATTTCACGGGGTAAATAATTTAATATTTGTTATTTTTACCCCGTTAGATAAGTTTTTATCTAACTTGGATATGAGTAAATTAATATTTACCCTGTTAGATAATTATATATAATGTTTTTGAAACAAGCTATAGAATATCTATCTAACAGGGTTTATCTAACGGGGTGAATTTTATAGTATAATTATTTATCACTATTTTATTGAAACGCTATAATAGAGATGAATCAGCCTCTGACTGATACCTCTGGTAGAAAGAATAAAGCAAAGTATTAAAGTGGATAAGATATTCTCCCTAAAAAACAGATAAAGAACTTGACACTTAAAAATAATATTCGTTTGATATAAAGTTATAAAAGATGGAAAATTGTTATTGTTTCCCGACAAATTTGAGCGATAATTCACCAAATAGTAGGAATAAATAAAGAGGGGTTAATATGACAAGATTAAAACCAAGAGAGTGGATATATAAGCACGAAAAAGAACTAAGAAAAAAGTTTATTGGGAAAACTATCATCATCTGTGAAGGCAGAGTAATGAAGGCTTTTGATGGACCTGTTAACCCGCTGAAGATAAATGAATTTGCCAGAAAGACTTGCAAACAGGAATGGTGCTACACATACTTACCAAAATCTGAAGAAGAGTATCTACTATGATAATGATAGATCTTGAACTTTGGGATGAAATAAAGAAGGAATTCGTCCTCTTTGAGTCACTGGTAGATACAGGTTCAACTTATTGCGTAATAGAAAAATCCATAGCAGAAGCAACCGGATTAAGACCCTTAAAAGTTTTACATCTTTGGCAGATGGGAGAGTCTCTGAATGTTCCGAAAACAGAACTTAGAGTTAGATATAATGGAAAAGAGTATGAGATAGAAGGATTGATAATTGAAGTAAAAGCAAGTTATAAACGCCAGAAGTTGCCAGAGGAAGAATGCACAAGACCCGAATCTCCACACCCATTAAT
>JACNFI010000049.1 GCA_014384665.1 Candidatus Cloacimonadota bacterium | reverse complement strand
AAGAAAGTAAAGTATAGAAAGCAACAGCGTGGTAAAAGACGAGGAAAAGCTTATGCAGGTTCAACCCTGGATTTTGGAAATTGCGGACTTGTTTCTCTCGGGAATGGCTGGATTACTGCTCGTCAAATTGAAGCTGCTCGTATTGCTATAAGTCATTATATAAAGCGTGCAGGTAAGGTTTGGATTAGGATTTTTCCAGATAAACCCTGTACGGTTAAACCTGCTGAAACAAGAATGGGTAAAGGTAAAGGTGCTCCAGAATATTGGGTGGCTGTAGTTAAACGCGGCAGAGTACTTTTTGAATTAGAAGGAATAGATATTGATATTGCAAAACGAGCTCTAACTTTAGCTGGATATAAACTACCTGTGAAAACAAAGTTTATCATTCGTAATGAAATTAGAGAGTAGACTATGAAACCAGATGAATGTAGAGAAATGAATATAAAAGAATTAAAACTCAAGGAAAGTGATTTATATGAAGAACTTTTTAATCTTAGATTTCAAAAAGAAATGAGTCGTTTGGATAATCCATTACAAATTAAAAAAATTAAAAAAGACATTGCAAGAGTTAAAACTATAATAAGAGAAAAAGAAATAGAAGCAAAACAAAATAATTAGGATTATTATGGAAAAGCTGCAATCTACAGAGAGAAAAAAGCCAACAAGGATTGGTATTGTATTAAGTGATAATATGGATAAAACTGTAGTTGTAAGAGTAGAAAGAAAATTTAAGCATCCATTATATGGGAAATATATCAGAAGGCATAAAAAGTTTAAAATTCATGATGAAAATAATCAAGCTCATATTGGTGATAAAGTAAAGATTGTAGAATATAGACCCGTAAGTAAAACAAAAAGATGGAAGCTGGTAGAGATAATTGAAAGAAGTAGGTAGTTATTTACAGGAGTTCAAATGATTCAACAAGAAACAGTACTACGTGTTGCTGATAATTCTGGAGCAAAAGTTGTAAAATGTATCAAAGTATTAGGTGGTTCAAAGCGGAGATACGCCAGTTTGGGTGATATAATTGTTTTATCTATTAAATCAGCTACCCCGAACTCAGATACAAAAAAAGGTAGTTTACATAAAGGGGTAATAGTTCGCACAAAAAAATTTGTTCGCAGAAAAGATGGAACTTATATACGATTTGGTGATAATGCTGTTGTCCTAATTGACGATATATTAGAACCAATTGGAACGAGAATTTTTGGACCTGTTGCTCGGGAACTTCGTGAAAAACATTTTATGAAGATTCTTTCCCTTGCACCTGAAGTTGTTTAGTCCGAAGGACTTGCCTTTGAAATGAGAGATTTTAATGAAAATTAAAAAAGGTGATAAAGTACGAATCATTACTGGTGAATATAAAAGTGTTGAAGGAAAGGTCTTGAAAGCTTTTCCTAAACAAAATAAAGTTATTGTTGAAAAAGTTAATTTTATTAAAAAACATCAGCGACCAACTCAGCAAAGTCAATCTGGTGGAATTATTGAAAAGGAAGCACCAATTGATGCTTCAAATTTATGTCTTATTTGTCCAAAATGTGGTAAACCATCTAAACCACGAATTAAAATATTGAAAGACAAATCTAGAGTAAGATATTGCTCTAAATGTGGTGATATGATTTAATAAAATGTAGAGTTACAATGAGTAGATTAAAAGAAAAATTCAAAAATGAGATTATTCAAGATTTGATGAAAAAGAATAATTATAAAAACATAATGCAAGTTCCAAAACTTAAGAAAGTTGCAATTAATATGGGAGTTGGTGAAGCAACTCAGAATCGCGCAGCATTAGATAGCTCTCGCAAAGAATTAGAAGTAATAACAGGACAACATGCATTAATAACTAAAGCAAAAAAATCAATTTCCAATTTTAAGTTACGAGAAGGAAGCCCTATTGGCACTATGACTACACTGCGTAGTGAAAAAATGTATGATTTTGTGGATAGATTATTTAGTATTGTTATTCCAAGAATAAGAGATTTTAATGGTGTCTCAAGAAATGGATTTGATGGTAGAGGCAATTATACACTCGGCATCAAAGAACAAATAGTATTTCCAGAAATTGTTTATGATAAAATAGATAAAATTAGAGGAATGAATATTACTTTTGTTACAAACGCAATGAATGATGAAGAGGGTTATGATTTACTAAAAGCTCTTGGAATGCCTTTTGTAAATATATAATTTTTAAGGAATTGTATGGCTAAAAAATCATGGAGAGTTAAAGCAAAAAGAACTCAAAAATTTAAAGTAAGAACTTATAACAGATGTGAATTATGTGGAAGAGCCAGAGGATATTTAAGGGATTTTGGTATATGTAGATTATGCTTTAGAAAACTTGCTCTCCAGGGAAAAATTCCCGGTGTGAAAAAAGCAAGCTGGTAATCGGAGGAATAATGCCTAGTACCGATACAATAGCGCACATGCTTACTGTTATTAGAAATGGAATTCATGCAAAGAAAAAAACAGTTAGTATATACTCATCAAATATGCGAAAAGAGATTGCTCGAATTCTCGCAGAAGAAAATTTTATAATCAATTACAAAGTTATTGAAAAATCATTTGATGATAATCCTAAATTTGAAAAACTTGAAATAACCCTGAGATATTTAGAAGATAATGAATCTTTTATTAGAGGTTTGAAAAGGGTGAGCAAACCTGGTAAAAGAATTTATGTTAATTCGCAAAATATCCCTGTTGTTCAAAATCATCTCGGAATAGCAATTATTTCTACAAATAAAGGTGTAATTACTGATGCTATTGCTCGCAAAGAGAATATTGGTGGTGAATATCTTTGTCAGATTTGGTAATAAGGAGTGTAAATGTCAAGAGTAGGAAAAGAACCTATAATTATTCCAGAAAATGTTAATGTTAATATCAGAAAGAAGAGGATAACTGTAAAAGGTCCTAAAGGAGCACTGGAACGTGTATTGGTAGAGGGAATTTCAGCAAAAATTGTTGATAATACTCTTATTATAAAGAGAATCTCTGATGAAAAAAAATATCGCAGTTTACATGGTTTATATCGTTCGTTAATCAATAATATGATTATTGGAGTATCTAAAGGGTTTATGAAAAAGTTGATGATTGTTGGAACTGGATACAAAGCCACAATAAAAGGTAAATGGTTAGTTCTTAGTTTAGGATTTTCACATGATATTTATTTTGAAATACCAAAAGAAATTGAAATAGATATTGAAAAAATCGGTAGAGCTAAAGCAAGCATTATACCTGGTTTACAGGTCATCATAGATATAAGCAGTTATAATAAAGAACTACTTGGTTCAGTGTGTGCTACGATAAGAAACATCAAACCGCCAGAGCCCTATAAAGGTAAAGGAATTAGATATTCTGACGAACATGTGAGAAAGAAGGCAGGCAAAGTAGCTGGAGGCACTCTAGTAGGATAAGGAGCATATATGCTAAGGAAGAATGTAGAAAAGAATAAGTTATTAAGATTTAGACGAAAAATATCTATCAGAAAAAAATTATTTGGAACAGCTCAAGTTCCGCGTATTTCTGTCTATAGAAGTTTAAAGCATATTTATGCTCAGGTTATAAATGATACAAATAGTCATACTCTAATTTCAGCTTCTACACTTGACCCTGAATTTGCTGCTCAGAAAAAGGAAGGACTAAAACGGATTGAAGAAGCATTCTTAGTGGGTAAAATACTTGCAAAAAAATGCTTGGAAAACAAAATTAATTCAGTTTGCTTTGATAGAAATGGTTTTAAATATCACGGAAGAGTAAAAGCTCTGGCAGAGGGCACTCGCAAAGGTGGATTGAAATTTTAGGAGATTATATGCAGAAATCAATTCTTAATGATGAAATTGAGCTGTCTTTTGAGAAAGTGATTGATACTAATCGTGTTGCTAAAGTTATTAAAGGTGGAAGGCATTTTAGTTTTAATGCTACAGTTGTTGTTGGTAACAAGCATGGAAAAATTGGCATTGGAATGGGTAAAGCTAATGAGGTTATTTCTGCAATTAATAAAGCAAAAGAAATTGCAAGAGAAAATACTTTTGAATTTCCTTTAAGAAATGGAACCATTCCTCATTCAATTATTGGCAAATTCTGTGGTAGCAAAGTAATTCTAAAACCCGCTTCTCTTGGTACCGGGATTATTGCTGGAGGACCTATAAGAGCAATGTTAGAAGTTGCTGGTGTGGAAAATGTTTTGACTAAGTCATTAGGTTCTAGCACCAAACATAACATAGTAAAAGCTACTGTTATCGCTTTGAAATCTCTTCGTTCTCATAAACAAGTAGCAAAATTACGAAATAAAACAATCTCTGAACTGTTAGCGTAGTTTTATATGAATATTATTTAATTTAGAAAGTATAATGAAATTGAAAATAACACAAATAAAAAGTGAAATTGGTCAAAAGCCTAAGCAGAAAAGAACATTGATAGCTTTAGGAATTCATAGAATGAATCAAACGGTTATAAAAGAGGACTGTCCTTCCAATTTAGGAATGATTAATAAAGTTAGTCATTTAGTCAAAGTAGTAGAAGTTAAAAAGAGAGATGCAAAATGAAGTTAAATGAATTAAGGATTCCTTCAAATTCAAAGAAGAATCGTAAACGACTTGGCAAAGGAAAGGGTTCAGGATATGGAAAAACATGTGGACATGGTATGAGTGGTCAAAAATCTCGTAGTGGTGGAAATATTCCCAACTGGTTTGAAGGTGGACAAATGCCAATTCATCGTAGATTACCTATGAAAGGATTTAATAATATTTTTAAAAAATCTTACAGAATTGTTACTCTTAATAGATTATCAAAAATTGAAAAAAATGTTATTGATGTTCAAGTTATGGAAAAGTTTAGAGTTATTGATAGTCAAAAAAATAAAAAATTCCCTGTTAAAGTATTGTCAGATGCTGAAAATAAATTTGATAAAAAGAAAACAATTAAAGCTAATAGTTTTAGTAAAAAAGCAATTGAATTAATAGAAAAAGTTGGTGGGAAGGCAGAGGTCGTATAAGTGTTACAATCATTGTTTAATGTTTTTAAAGTACCTGAATTAAAGAAGAAGGTCTTATTTACTCTAGGAATTCTTATTGTTTATAGACTGGGCGGTCATATTCCTACACCCGGTATTAATGCAACTGCTCTTGGTGAATTCTTTGCAACAAGGGGGGATACTCTCTTTGGAATGTTAGACCTTTTTGTTGGTGGTAATTTAAGTAAAGCTACTATTTTTGCTTTGGGAATTATGCCATATATTACTGCTTCAATCGTAATGCAATTATTGGGTGGTATCATTCCATATTTTGAGAAACTTAGGAAACAAGGAGCTGAAGGACAAAAAAAAATTACTCAATATACCCGTTATGGAACAGTTCTTATTGGCACTTTTAATGCTTTTGGTATTACATTATTTCTTGAAAGTATAAGAACCCCATCAGGTTTACTTGTTGTTCCTTATCCAGGTTTGATGTTCAAGTTTATGACTATTTTGACATTTGTTACAGGTACGATATTCATAATGTGGCTTGGAGAAAAAATTACAGAAAAAGGTATTGGTAATGGTATTTCTTTGATTATTTTCATTGGCATTATAGCAAGGTATCCAGGTGGTTTTCTTAATATGGGAAAAATGGTTATAAGTGGAACAATGTCTTTGATGCTTACATTATTTGTTTTAATATTAATGGTATTTGTTACTGGAGCTGTAATTCTTATAACAGAAGCCACCCGAAAAATTCCTGTTCAATATGCTAAGAGGGTGATTGGAAGAAAAATCTATGGTGGACAAAGTACTCATATTCCATTAAAAGTCAATTCCGCAGGAGTGATTCCAATTATCTTTGCACAATCTGTTCTTATGTTTCCACAAACCATAACTACTTTTTTCCCAAATAGTGAATTTATGAACACTGTTTCAAGCTGGCTTTCTCCAGGTGCCTTTCTGTATACTTCTTTATATGTTATATTGATAGTTTTCTTTGCATATTTTTATACTGCAATTATTCTTAATCCCCAAGATATTGCAGATAATATGAAAAAATATGGTGGGTTTATTCCTGGAAGGAAACCAGGGAAAAAGACAGCAGAATATATAAATAATGTTATTGTTAGAATAACTCTTCCAGGAGCAATATTTTTCGCTGCTATTGCTGTAATGCCAACTTTCTTGATGAAATATGCAAGGTTACCATTTTATTTTGGAGGAACTGGCTTGATTATTATTGTTGGTGTGGCATTAGATACTTTACAACAAATTGAATCACATCTTGTTATGCGACATTATGATGGATTTATGAAAAAAGGGAAATTGAAAGGAAGAAGGTGAGCAGTCCTATAAAATTGCTCA
>JACNFI010000048.1 GCA_014384665.1 Candidatus Cloacimonadota bacterium | reverse complement strand
CATGCTTCTTTGTGTTCCGATTTGTTTTCGGGACATGTATGTTTCATCTGAAAATAATCTTCAAATAAACGATCCAACACCATTTGTAATGGTGTTTATTATTCTCAAATAAAGATTTCAAAGTTGAAATAAACAGGATTACATCCCCATGAAAATGGGGACTGTTAGGAACAATTGGAATCTGTGCATTCCGTCCCTCAATTTTCATTCTCCTTTGTGACAAATATCTGCAAGAGTGTTTCATCTGAAAATCCTTCCTAACCACAAAGACACCCCAGTCAAATAAGAAAAGAAGATTTAATGGGGTAAAGCAAAGGAACAAAGTTCTGATATTATACAAAATACAAAAATCAAAAAGATTTAATTTGAAAAATTATTCCTTTTATTAAAAAAAATTTAACTTCGGTATTCTTGGTGTCTTCGAGACTTTGTGGTAAAATTTATGAATTATTCATTATTCAATGGGTTCTGCAAAACAGTAAAATCACATGAAAAGTTGTCATTCTGAACGACCCGTCCTCCGTAGCAGTAGTACTGCTATTGCGGAGGGTGGGAGTGAAGAATCTCTAATTCTCCAACATATTGGACCTTATTAGATTCTTCGTTGCACTCAGAATGACAATTAACAGTAAATTTATGTGAAATAAGTAATTTTGCATATCTCATATTCATTATTCAAATTAAGGGAGGTGTAATAAGACAACATATTCACCCCCTAAACTTTGTTATTAGTTATTCTCACAAGCGAGATGCTTTTAATACATCTCAATTCACTCCGATAAATCAGAGTGCTACTTCTTCGGATAATTCCGAAGGATCTGCCTATGGCATGATTAGAATATGGACTTTCTCAGCTCGCACTAACAATTTGGAGTAAGATTTTCCGTCTTTATCTCCCCATTATATTATTTCAATTTAATCTGCTTTAAATATTTTAAGTCATCAATATCTTTTTCTCTTTTGAGCGTTTCCTTATTTTTTATCAAATTTTCAGCATCAATAAAATACACTTCTAATATTTCGTTTCCTGTATTAATATTAACGATTTCTCGTTTTTGCCATGCTTCTTTAAAATTCACTGCTTCAATTTTGCTAATCAGATCTATACGATTTGGAACTACACCAAACTGGAAGATAACATTCTTTTCCATCAATTCATTATTATTGTGAATTCCAGGTATATCATTATTCCAGAATTCAAGTAGCGTAATGTAGAGTTTATCAACATTTTTCTCAGTCTGATTGTATAGAAAATCAATATCACCTGTAAGTCTAACATGCCCATAATAAATCACAGCCTGACCACCAACAATTAAGTATTCTACCTTATTTTTGTATAACAAAGCCATCAGTTCAAGGACATCAGGGGAATAATTATTTTTTCTTATTTCTTTCATGATATTCTCTAACATCCAGTAAATTTGTTCCGTATACCCTTTTGCTTAATTCTTTTGCAGCTTCTAATCTTTGCTGTGGTGTCATGTTTATCTGTTGCCGAATATCCCACTTTTCAGCATCAACAAAACTGTGGGATTTATGTGCAATGTGTTTCATATAAAAATTTTTTCTATAATTAGTGTCTGTCCGTAAAGTCGTTTTTTAGAGCTTCTGAATGATTGGATCCCCAATTCAATTGGGGATTTGGAATGGTTTTGTAGTGCAAATCAACCATTGCGTCCCGATATATCGGGATGCCCATTCGCAAGGATTTGAGTTTACGGGCATACACTATTTAGGTTTTCAATAATTTAGTTAATTTTATTTCTAATTTTTGCTTTTTGCTTAATCTTTGGTCTTTAATCTTTTTTCTTTATCGCTTTTTGCTTTTTTTACTTTATCATTTCTCCGGATAATTTAGAATATGAATTTTGTCCGCTCTTATCAGCAATTTAGAATGAGATTTTCCCTCTTTATCTTCCCATTGATTAAGTTTGAGATTTCCCTCTGCAATAACTGGAGTTCCCTTTTTGCCATATTCACCAAGTTTCTCTGCTTGTTTGCCCCAAATTTCTACATCCACAAAGTTTGTCTCTTGCTGCCAATTTCCATCCTTATCTTGATATGGTCTGTGGTTAGCAACTGTTATTGTTGTTACAGGTGTCTTCTTTTCTCCAATTTGGCGGACTTCTGGGTCTCTAACAATGTTTCCAGCTAAAGTTACATTGTTAATATACGGTGTTTTTATCGCCATTTTATTTCTCCTCTCTTTTTGACTTTAATCTTTTACCTTTAATCTTTGGTCTTTAATCTTTCAAGCACTTTAATCTTTCTCCAAAATTTGATATAAACTTTCTTTATTCAGAAATTCAATTTCATTATGATTTTCTAAAAAAGGTTTAACATCTTTCTTAACCTTTTCTATATCTAACTCATCTATCTCTTGTTTCAATATTTGTTTCCAATTCCCTTTCTCAATTTCAATTCTCCTTTTACAAGTTTGCTTAATAGCTCTTTTTAGCATTATAAGATTTGGTTTTAAATCTCTAAAATTTGAGAGATACCATAATAAATCGTACCAGTCTCTACCTTTTGTATATTCTCTACATAACAATGCATGAAGTTTTCCTGAAAATAGAGATGGTAAATCATAATGCAAAATATAAAATAAGAAAGTAGAATTATAAAGTGTAAGCTCTTCTTTACTTCCTGAAGGGGGATTTGTATCAATCTCAATCTTAATAGAAATTTTCGCATTTTTATGTGGGCTCAAACCATATTCATATAGTAAACCCAGTTAAATATCCCGATATATCGGGATCCCGAAGGGATTTAACAGGGTAAATCTGGGAATCTAAAAAACGCACTATGAACTGTCTTATCTATGCTATATTTTATATCTACCTTGTATCCTGAAAAAATAAGTTCCTTTTTAATTACTTTCAGTATATTCAAAAAGTCATAATTTTTTGATATCTCTGATATACTAAAATCTAAATTCTCTGAATATCTTCTAAGTTTATAGAGAAATCGTAAGGCAGTCCCCCCTGTAAAAATTACATCTTTATAGATTTTCTTTCTGTAGATAACAAATAATATGTATTTCTGAATATATTCTCGTAATCGGTTTTCATTATCATTTTGTGATAAATTTTTATCTACAATTTCTCTAATGTAATCTTTCATTATAAAGTCTTATATTTATCCAAATATTGATTTATATATTCAATTAAAATTTCCGCAATTTTCTTAACTCTCTTATTATATTTTTGGCTAAAAACTTTCAGCCTTTTCTTATCTATGATTTCCAAATTTTGCAGCCTTAAAGAATCAAATTCAGAAAAATGTCCTGTATATGAATAATTGAAATAAAAATAATCTAATATTGCTTTTTCAGGTAGAGCAATAAAAAATTCTTGCTCCTTATATGTCTCTTTCGTAAATCCAAAAAATAAATTGTTTTTTACTGAATGATATTCAAATAAACCCAAAGAATTCTTTATTATGGCTGTTTTTTTTGTAGTAATAGAAGTATATACTGTAACCTTTTCTGGAATCAAATCATAAAAGCCAAATGCAAACTCCAGGCTTAAGTAAGAAGGAGTAATCAAAAAATTTGTAATGAATTGACAAGGTGGAGCCATTTTTCTATAATTCTTATTGAAAATATATATGCCCCTTTTTAATGGTATAAGATGCCCTTTCCTTACCCATCCTCTTACCTGACGCCTTAAATTATGAGGATTTTCAGAATATAAGTCAAATGTGCTTGAATCAATTACAGAAACCTGATTGTATATTTTTAAGAATTCTTCAAACTTCATTTCTCTATATTGATAATTTTATCAATTTATAGAAATATTATACATCTTCAAATGTAAAGATAGGATTTCTTCTGATATATTTTCGTAACTCTTCAAATTTCATACTTGTTTGAAAGAGTTAGCAATAAAATTTTATAACTATCTATCACTCCGATAAATCAGAGCGCTACTTTTCTGGATAATTTAGAATATGAATTTTGTCCGCTCTTATCAGCAATTTAGAATGAGATTTTCCTTCTTTATCTTCCCATTGATTCATTTTGAGATTTCCTTCTGCAATAACTGGAGTTCCCTTTTTCCCGTATTCACCAAGTTTCTCTGCTTGTTTG
The DNA here is from genome assembly GCA_014384665.1 of Candidatus Cloacimonadota bacterium. Taxonomy (GTDB): domain Bacteria; phylum Cloacimonadota; class Cloacimonadia; order JGIOTU-2; family JGIOTU-2; genus JACNFI01. Next base: position 2,254 of record JACNFI010000048.1, on the reverse strand, counting down.
CCCCAAACTTCTACATCTACAAAGTTTGTCTCTTGCTGCCAATTTCCATCTTTATCTTGATATGGTCTGTTGTTAGCAACTGTTATTGTTGTTACTTTTGTCTTCTTTTCTCCAATTTGGCGGATTTCTGGGTCTCTAACAATGTTTCCTGCTAAAGTTACATTATTAATGTTTGGTGTTCTGATAGCCATCTTATTCCTCCTTCTATTTTTTTTTACATTTTTTTCAATATACTATGCTTCATTTTAAAAAAGTGTAGTAGCGACATTAGTTAAAAAATTTTTTATTTCAATATCTTTTACTGCTGTATCTATATAATCTATTGATTCACTATAATCTATATCCTCAAAATAACATAATTGTTGATGAAATAATTTTTCGCTAAAATGATCTCTAAAAATCTTCTTAGCATTTAAAGATATATCTTTAAGACTATAATATTCTCTCAAGATAAAATACAGATCAACATAGTCTTTCCATTTTGCTCTACCTCCAAGAGCAAGCGCCTTCATCGCTGCTAAGTCTAATAGAGTTGGTAAATTTATTATATTATCAAAATTTATTTGAATATTAATATTATATGGATAATTATAAAAAGTTATTTTTACAGAATTTACTTCAATGGTAAATTCTTCATAACTTTGATGTATAATTTTATATGAATATCTATTATTTTCGATTTTATCTTTGATTGCTCTTTTCCTTAATTCGCCAAACTTAAATAAATCAAAATCAATAGAACGACGATGCCCCAAATATAAAGCAGTAGCAGTACCACCAACTATATAAAATTCTCTTTTAAAAGCTTTTATCAATCTAAGTAATTCAACTTGCTCTTTGGTTAATATTTCTCTATGGAACTGAAAAACGTTGTTGTGTGGTCTCACTTTTATTATCTAAAAAAATTGTATATAAATATTATGATAATTTTGCTTTATTTTGATTTATCAATATTCCTTTTAAAATATAGATTAAAAAAATTTACAACATCTGGATAATAATTCACTCTTATCCTATTTGTTGCTTCATAAAAGATTTCTGCTACTTTTTTTATACCAACTAATTCAAATAGTTTTTTTACACTTTTTTCATTTCCATAATTCAATATCGCTTCTACCAATAAGTTAAGACTGATATCTTCTTTTGATTCTTCTTTTATCCACCAGAAGAGGTGACTGTTTTCTCGGATAAATTTTTTAACTTCCGGGCTATTCATAATTCAAATTAAACTTTATTATTAGTTATTATCACAGGCGAGGATGCCTGTGCTACTTTGTTCAGAGATAATAATACATTAAATAATTTTTGATTTTGCATAAAATTTTTTTGAATATCCTCAGGATTCTTTGCATTTAAATATTGAAGAGCAAAAATTTCTCTGAATCTCAAGAGTTCCTTTAATAAATTCTTTCTTGTGGTTAGACTTATCGTTAAATCCAGAAGCTCAAATGCTCTCTCATAACAGTTATTCACTTCATCTAAATCGCCTTTTATAATCCAATTCTTGGCTCTGTTTAGTTCATTTGCAATCATTAAAATTTGTTGGCTCTTACTAAATTTATTCCATTTTTTAATATCTAAATTTTTATGAAATTTCAGTTTATACATATCAACCTTTAAGAAGGATGGTTAAATAGTAATTAATCTGTTTACTATCTTATTGATTTTATTTTTTATTTGAATATCTTCAATTTCCATACTTCTATTATCTAATGAGGGACGTATATTTATTAAAGCGGTATACTCAATTTGTTTATCCTTTTCGTCTTCTAAATAAAGGTTAATGCCCCAGAGATTCTCCTGGTTTGAACCATTCTCTAATAAAACCTCTTCCAAATCTGCATGTAGTTCAGCATCGAGAGCAATTATCTGCTTATCAATATCCACAACAGCTTTTATCATTTTTCTGAAAAAACTGTTATAATTCTCTAAAATTTTATTCCTTGAAATAGGATTAGATATGATCTTCATTTAGAATGTGTTCATTATTTTGGCGAGAGCAACTTTATACCATATTTCCATATTTCCGTATATCCTTATATCCCTATATACTTATATCCCTATATCCTAACCTGGATAAGCCAGAACCAAACAGGAAATGTTAATCAGTAATAAAGCCAATAATTTCTAAATCCAAATTCCTAATGTCAAATAAAATAACAAATCCCAAATGTCAAATCATGACAAAACAAAATCTCTGAAGACTAATCCTTTTATATTTGGTATTTGATATTTGAAATTTTATTAGAAATTT
>JACNFI010000047.1 GCA_014384665.1 Candidatus Cloacimonadota bacterium | reverse complement strand
ACCACTGTAATGATAATTACTTGTCAATAAAATCTTTGTTTTTCAGCAGACCCTATTTATATGTTTAATTTATGCACAAATGTTTATAAATTGTCAAAAAGATTGACAATTGTAAGATGTTTGTTTTTATGTTTAATCAATTAGAATTTCTAGAGTAATTTTTTAATATTGACAAAAATTCATTAAATAAAATGTAAAATAATCATGAATTTCCAACAATTTTTCATACAAAAGTTCTTTAGTATAAAAGGAAGAAAAAATTTATTTTCTTTTAATTCAATAATATCAATAGTGGGAATCACTATTGGTGTAATTGCACTTACTGTATCTTTAGCTCTTTTTAGTGGTTATCAAAAATTAATTAAAGATATTATTCTTGGTGTCAATTCGCATATCTATATATCAAAATTTGGAGGTAAAACAATTGATGAGAAGGAACTCACCTCAATAAGTTCTTTATTGGATACAATGAAAGCAGTGCAATCGTATGCACCTTTTATCTATACAGAAGGAATGGCACTTAATAATAAAAAAATCGGAGGAATTATTTTACGAGGAGTTGACTATGAATCGGAAAATCAAACGACTAAGTTTAAGGAATTTATTAGTCAGGGAACATTTATTTCAGAAGGGAAGAATGTTGTTATTGGAAAGAATTTAGCAAAAAGATTAAATGTTAAAGTTGGAGATTCAATTAAATTGATAACACCTCTAAATGCTGAATATACAGTTGCAGGAATGATTCCTCAAAAGCTTAAAGTAACCATCTCGGGCATTTTTTTCTCGGGAATGTTTGATTATGACAATTCACTTGTTTTTCTTAATATGAAAGAAACACAGCAGTTTTTAAATATGCCCGGACAATATTCTGGTATTTCAGTAAGGTTAATAAATGATGAGATTGAAAAAGCACCTATATATTCCAGTAAATTATTAGATAAACTTCAATATCCATTTAATGTTACTGATTGGATAATATTAAACAAAAATCTTTTCAGTTTATTAAAATTAGAAAAATGGGTAATTTTCTTAATTATTGGTTTGATTATTTTAGTTGCAGGTTTTGGAATGACAAGTGTTCTTTCAATGCATATTTTTGATAAAAGAAAAGAGATAGGAATATTAAAAGCAATAGGAGCAGAGAATGCTACTATTCAACGAATATTTTTATACAGAAATATTATTTTAGGATTTACAGGAGTAATATTAGGAATGATATTGGGTATTATTTTATCTCAAATATTGACATTCACAGATATAGTAAAGATTGAAAGTGATGTGTATATGGTTGATAGATTAATTGTTAAAAATAATTTAATAGATTTTGTTTTTATAATTATTGTATCTGGTGTGATAGTTTTGGGCTCAGCATATTTTCCATTAAGAAAAATTGCAAAGATGGATGCGGTTTCAATCATAAGGACTACAAAAAAATGATAATAAAAGCAGAAAAAATTACTAAAACTTACTTTGAGGGCTCTAATTCTAAAAAATTAGTTGTGCTTAATGAACTGGATTTTGAAATGGATAAAGGTAATATTATTTCTATAACTGGCTTGTCAGGTAGTGGTAAAAGTACACTTCTTCATATTTTAGGTACTTTGGATAAACCAGATAAAGGTGAAATTTTCTTTAATGAGATAAATATAAACAAATTTTCTGAGAACAAATTATCAAGATTTCGTAATCAAAATATTGGGTTTGTCTTTCAGTTTCACCATCTTTTGCCAGAAATTACTGCTCTGGAGAATGTTGCAATGCCTAAACTCATAAGCGGGGAAACCTATTCTACAAGTTTACAAGCAGCAGAAAACTTGCTTTCTGAACTGGATTTATTGGAAAGAAAAGACCATTATCCAAATCAGTTAAGCGGTGGAGAACAGCAAAGAATTGCTGTTGCCAGAGCATTAATAAATAATCCAGAATTAATTTTAGCAGACGAACCAACAGGAAATTTAGATAAATATCATAGCGAAGAGTTACTTGAGTTACTATGGGATTTAAATAAAAAATTTTCAACATCACTTTTACTCGTTACTCATAATGAAGACCTTGCAAAAAAAGCTGATATTGTTTATCAACTTATAGATGGGAAGTTGCTTTATAAAGGTAAACCATCAGGTAAAATTGCAACTTGAAATATATACTCAAATAAACAATCAAAATATCAAGTATAAAGTTCAAATTATAGAAAAATCTTAAAATGCGAAAAAAAAAGTGGTTAATAATTGTAATTGGAATAATACTATTTATTAACCTATCTTTTTTTGTATTTGTCCATTTTGTTGATTTTAATGCTTATGTAGGTAAAATCATATCTGAACAAATCAGTAAAAAAATAAAAGCTGATATTTCATTCAGCAAGGTTAATCTCAATTTTAACTTCTTACAATTTTCTGATGTAAGCATAATTGATAATAATGATGATTTCCACTTTTCTGCAAAACAATTATATTTTAAGTATAACTTATTAAAAGTTTTTACAAACCGATTTAATATTATAAAAGCAATAACAGAAATAAGATGTTTTTCTCCAGAATTATTATATAATTTTAGAGATACAAAAAAGAATATTTCCTCTACCCAAAAACTTAATTCAGAAGAGATTGAGAAACTTTTAAGTAATCTCTCGTATATCTCAATAATTAATGGGAAATTTTATATAAAATGTCCCGAAGATAATATATCATTTAATGAAGGATTTGATGATGTTAATCTTACTGTTGAGAAAAATAAAGCGGAATGGAATATTAATTTATCAGCAGTTCATTCTTATGATAAAGGTAAAATTAACATAAAAGGAATCTATAACAAAGAAGATTTTTATTTAAATTTACAAATTAATGATTTTTCACTTGTGCCCATAATAACAGATAAAATAAAAATACATAATGGAATAGTAAATCTAAATTTACCTATAATAAATGGGAAAATTGATAATGGAACATTAACTATAGATTCACTTCGTCTTGAAATTGATAACAACCCAATCAGTTCTGAAAATATTCATTTAAAATTTTATGAAGACGAATTAATTGTTGAAGAAGGTTCAGATTTTTGCTGGAATGATTGTAAAGTATTTATCAAAGGAAGAATTATTAATTACCTAAATAAAAATTCTGTTTTGGATTTGGAATTAAACTCTGAAGATATTGAATTAACACGGTTTAATAATCAATTAAATGGCTTTTTATCTATTAAAGGTAAGATATTTGAAGAGCCAAGTAACCCACGAATAGATTTAAACTTGCAAGCAGAATCAATCACTTATAATTCAAACATTATTAAGAATATTTCAACAAAAATGTCTTACAAGAATAATGTGGTAGAGCTTATTTCAGGAGATTTTCAGTATAAAGATAATCCAGTAAATTTTTACGGGAAAATTGCAATAAGTCCCCAAGACATAAAAAATTCTAACATAAATATGATTATTCAAGCAGCACAATTTATATATCCAATAAAGAATATAGAGCTCCAAGCTGATATCAAGGGTAGATTAACCGGGAATTTACAAAATCCAAATTTATTGGTCGACATATCAGAAACAAAAATTGCCCAAGAAAAGTTAGAGTTGAATAACTTTGGAGGAGAAGCACTCTTTATTGATAATATACTTTCTTTTACATTTGCCAATCAAGACGAATCAATAACCATTTATGGAGAAGGAAGTAATTTATTTAAATCACCAGATTTAGTATTAAGTCTGAAAAGTAATAATTTGTCTCTAAATAAATTATTCAAAGAAAAATTTGAATGGCTAAAGGAGTTTGAACCATATTTAGATTCAGATATTAAAGTTTCAATTAATAATGATAGTTTAAAATGGAGTGGAGTTCTAAATTTTCCCCAAAATTCTATAAGTCAAGTTAATGGAAAAGTTGTTTTGTCAGGAAATATTCCATTAAAATTTAGTTCTGCAAAAGGTAAGATTGAAATGTATTCTGATGGTTTGAAAATAAAAGACCAAAATTATTCTTTGGACATTATTGCAGAAACTAAATCTGATACACTCCTTGTAAAAAAAATAACAGTTAATGATGCATTATTCCTAACAGGACAATTATCTTTACCAGTAAGAGGAGAATCAATTGATTATAAAGGTGTGTTTAAATTATCAGATTTTTCAATTGGAAAGATATATAATATCCTTTCTCTGGTGGAAGACAATGAAATTCGGGGAAATATAAATGGAGAAGTGAGATTTACAAGTTTACAAGATAATACTATTTCCGGCAATTTACATATAGATGGATTTTCAATTGATGAAAATATTGGTGCGATGGATGTAAGTTTATCTTTTAATACAAAAGATTCAATCCTATGTTTTGATGATATTGCAGTTTTAATGAAAGAAAATATGCTCTTTGATGGCAATGCACGAGTAACATTAAATAAGAACAAACAACTGTATTTCTATGGAAATGGCAAGAATATTGTTATCCAGAATTGTATGCTTAAAACACCTATACAGGGAATTATAAATTATGAACTGCTTACTTCAGGCACATTACAGAATCCACATATTCTTTGTAATGTAGAAGCCCAAAACGGCAATATTTTTCAAACTAAATATGATACATTATCAATACAATTTTTTCAAGATAGTAAGGTGTTTTATCTCAATAATTTTAGAATCAGTCAGGGAAAAGAATATTTTGCAACTGCAAAGGGAAAGTATGGATATAACTTTTTGAAAAAAGAGTATTATGATACTTCTGATAAAATTATTATAGAAGCAAGCGGTGATTTGTTTTCTGTAATTTCAGAATATATTGAAGGAATCATACAAGCATCAAGTAAATCAAATATGAACTTGACCTTAATTACTGAAGACGGGAAGCCATATTTACAATCTGGAGAATTTGTCATTGAAAATGGTGAGATGAAAATTAGAAATCAACCAGAAAAATTCAAAGATATAAATTTTGATATTGTCATCAAGAATAATTATATTAGCATTATTAATGGCTCAATGAAGATTGGGGATGGGAACTTGTTGATTTCAAATAATTTTGATAATGAAGCAAGAGACATTATTATTGGAGATTTACATTTAGGAGAGATATTTCTTTCTACAAAAGGGAAGGGACTTTCTGTCCATCTTCCTGTTTATATGCCAGAAAGAGATTTAGTTAAAATGCAGTTGGAAGGATTTGATGATAACTATTTCAGAATATATAATGATGAAGATACCTGGAATTTTTTTGGTAAAATTCTAATGTCAAATGGTAATGCAATATACAAGAAAGCTGAAAGTAAAAGCAAACAAGAATATTCGGATTTTCTACCACCAATTCATCTCAATATTGATATTGTATTTAAAAAAAATATTTGGTATGTATCTAAACCTTTTCATTTAGAAATTGATAAAGAAAATTTTATTTGTCTTCGTTCAAATCCTGAGAGTGATAAGATAGAACTTTTTTTTGAATTGCATTCTCATCGTGGTCAAATGTGTTTGTTTGGAGAAATTTTTCAAGCTGAAAATGTTAAAGTAAGTAAAAGTAAAAGTGATGAAGATGTACATATTGATGCAGTTTTTAAGAAAAAAACACCCGATGGTTCAACAATCTTTTTAAATATTAAATCAACAGATGACATTTATTCTGGTGATGATATTGGAACTGATGTTTATGGTAAGGTAAAAATTACAGTTAGAAGTGATAATCCCAAAGATATAACATTGCTTAGTATTCTTTCAAAATTGCATTATGGTAGAGAAATAAGTGAACTTACAGAAAAAGAGAGAGTGGATTTGGGTCGTGAAGAAGCAATTATTCTTGCAGGTGATGAATTACAGAAAATATTATTAGAGCCAGTTTTAATGCAATTAGAAAGTACCGTTCGTCAATTTTTTGGATTAGATTTTTTTAGTTTAAAAACTGGTTTTATGAGAAATATTATTAAAGAAAGCGGACTTATTGTGTCTGATAATAATATGTTTCCAGAAAAGAAGGATGAATCAACATTTAAGAAAATATCTGATTTGAGCAAGGATGTTCTACTTGATGACCTCTCGGTTTCTATGGGGAAATATATTACTCCTGATTGGTATATTAATTATGAAGCTTTAGTAAAAAAAGAACTTACACCAGAGATGGATGTAAAAATCGGTGTGCAACACGAAGTATCTTTTACTTATGATTTGCCATATAATTTTTACTTGAAATATCTTTATATCTATTCTCCTAAAAAGGGAGAAGATACTCAAAGAATTACTCTTGAGAAAGTAATACATTTTTTTTAAAGTATAAATGAGTCTACAATATAAAGTCCTTAACCGCGAATTTATCCTGTTATATATTCAGTTTTTATTTCTATCTCCATACGGATAATAAAATTATCTAACGGGGTTTATTAGCGTTAATTAGCGGTTGGCAGTAAATTTAGAACGAGGTTCCACGCTCGTTATCTTAAGGCAAATTTTCCGAAGGCTCTGCCATCCAGAGGAGAATCTCAGTCA
>JACNFI010000046.1 GCA_014384665.1 Candidatus Cloacimonadota bacterium | reverse complement strand
GGTAGATGTCTTTAAACTGATTTTCATAATAGTTTAACAAATTGGTTTTCCCGGTACCCTGATCTCCCTGTATCACAAGAACCTGAGAAGAGCGATTCTGGTCATATTCCCTGACGAAATCAGCAATTCTATCATCAGCCTCTGTCTCCATACGTGGGTGTCCCTGCGTTTGCGATGCGGATGGAAAAGGATTATCGATAACACCGAATTTTTGAAATCGCCTGCGTTCGACATCAGACTGGGATGATACGCCCGATTGTTTTTGAAGCCGTTCTCTAAGTCCCATTTTCAATTCCTCAAATATATACTTTCACAGCTTTAGAATGATTATTATCTATATCAAGTTCTGAATTTATAGATTTTTCTTAATTGGATAACCAGGGTATGGTTGTTCTTTACATTTATTTCCTTGCCAATTGAATTCCGGGATAGCTAAATCCTCTTCACGAGGATTTCGCCCAAAACGATAAGGGAATAAAGGACATTTACCAATATTACAATCTCTTATATCATGCGCGCTTCCACCTATACAATCAATGCACTTATGATGAATTGCTTTTGACATTGTCGGAATATTGTGCTTGCGTTTTAATGTCCCTGTTTTTTTCAAAGAGACAGCTCTTTTTTTAGAATTCAACTTCCCTCCGGAATTTACGAATAAATGCGTTTTTTCTTAATGTATTACTGTTTTTCTTTGTATCTTTTTATAAACGATAGTGTTTGTATGCAACAACCAATAAATGATTTTTTTGTAGACTGTTTAGATTTTTTTCATGTCCCCATAACTTTTATCACTTGCTTCCAAATCAATAGCCATTGGAATATCAACAGGAAATTTAGCCTCCTCCATTTTTATCTTTATTAAATCTTTACATAAATCAAAATGTTTTTTTGGAATCTCGAAAAGTAATTCATCGTGTTTTTGAGAAAGCACTCTAACTCTTTCTTTTCCATAATATAACCCCTCCTTTTTCAATGTATCCACAATTGCTATTAAAGAATAGTTACAAAAATCCACACTTGTGCCTTGAATTATTGCATTGGGAGCTTCTTTCTTCATTTTTTCTTTATCATCTTCGGATAAAATATTATACAAAGGAAACCGTCTCATTCTACCATAACAAGAAATTACATAATTATATTCTTTTAAAAATTCTATAACATCATTAGACCATTTCATAACAAGTTTAGCTCTATCTAAAAATCTTTTTATTAACATTTTGCATTCTTTTGCTGGTTTTCCTATAACATGAGATAAAGCATATTCATTTCCAAAATAAACTATCAAAAAGGTTGAAATTTTAGAAGTTAATCTCATATCTATTGCTCTTTTATCTCCTTTTTTAATTAATTCTGTTAATTTTTTGGGATCAATGTCAAAAAACAAAGCTGCAGAATAAGCATGCATATCTAAATTTAATTTAGCACCTTCCATTAAATAAGGGTCTTTAGAATAATAAGCTAATATTCTTAATTCTGCTTGTCTATAATCTCCGGCTAAAAGAACATAATCTTTTTCAGGAATAATAATTCTTTTTATTTCTTTATTTCTTGGGAGTGTTTGAACTGCAAATGGTTTTTTACTTGTCCACCTACCGGTTTCAGTTCCTATTATATTCCAGTTTGGTGAAACTCTACCATTCTTTACAAATTTTAAAAGACCACTTAAATAAGTAGAATTCATCTTATCAAGATGTTTTAGTTCTTTTAATGGTTTTAATCTAACATCAACATCACAAATAGAATCTATAACATCCGAATCAAGACTTACATTTCCTTTTTTTGTTTCTTTTGTTAACTCAATTTTTAATATATATTTAATAACATAAAAAAGATCTTTAGGAGAATTGTAATTAAATCTTATTCCTATATTATTTATTAATTCTTGATAAAGAACTTTTTTCTTATTTTTGTAGGATTCAACCAGTTTATTGATATATTCCACATCTATTTTTATTCCGTCAATTTCCATCTGAACAGCAATTGGACTAATAGGAACAAGCAGTGTGTTGTACAAATCAATCGGAGTTTTCATCCAACTTTAAATAAATATTAGGAGCAATAAAATAAGTATCAGGAAAATCACAGGTTAATTTTACTATACGAGCGTTCTTTTCGCATTTTACCCACTCTTCATTTGCCTCAAGAAGTGATGTATTATGCCAAGAACTGGATATTTGCCATTTACCATCTTCAGCCTGATAAATGTAAGCAAATCCTAAACCAACATTATGCATAGGTGTGTTCCTCTTCAAATTTTCCATAAAATAATCTTCCTTTAATTAAATCATGTGTACTAACAGAAAATGTTCCTAAAAAACTTAAAAATATGGGTTCCCCTACAAATGGTTTTGCTTCCGGATCATAAAATTCTCTAGCAAACATTATTATTGCTTTATCACAATCTGTTCCATTTTCAAATCCCATAATAACACCAATTAGTCCATCAAGATCATCTTTTGAAAATTTGGCAAGAATTGGTTTTTCTTCAAGTAGCCTAAGAAAAGCAAAATCATTAACTTTTACAAACTCTCCAACATAAAACATTGATTTTCCTTTATTTTAGTGAACAAATATTCAGTACTTTTAAGTACCTATTATAATATACGAAATTTTCAAGTAAGAGTCAAGTATTGCTATATTGAACATTTGTTCAGTAAATACTAAGAAAGGATTTTAATTAACTCTTCCAATTCATTTGCGCACCAATCGACACCTTCAGAATAACCATCGTCAAAACCTTGATATTGGAAATATCCAATCGAATCTTCTCCATCTAAAACATTATGAGTTTTTTTTCTTTCAAAGTAACGCTGTTCATATTCAATTGTTTTATCTTTGAATTTTTGTAGCAGTTTTATTAATTCTTGATTCATCTTTTCTCCAATATAAATTAGTTAAAACCACCGGGCTATCACCAAATCCAATATAGCGGATTCATTTTATGTAGCGGGCTGTGGTAATTCGGGTATTTCACCTGCCTATGATGCTGATACATGTCGTCTATCACCGCCCAAAGCCCCGCTGTTAATGCTATCACCACCACCCAGTAATGCAGTCGTGAACACCAAAAAAGCCATGCGAAGCCAATGCAGACCCAGCCGAAATAGTAATGATGCTGATGATCAATGGAAAATTTAAAGCTCTTGGACTCATACATCCACAACGCACCAGCCCCGTTCAAAACCCATGTCAAGCTATAAATTATTAATTCAAGGTCTGTCATATAATATTCCTTCTATATTCTTTATATCATCTATACTGTTATCGTCAATCCCTTTCATTACATCAATGCAATCACCTTGAATTATTTGATTTTTATTATTTTCCTTTAAACCCATAAATGAAATTCTCATCATTCTTCAAAATATTTATAAGATGAAAGTACAATTTGTAACCTACAAGAGCATCCATAGCTCCATATTTCCAAAGAATATTTAAAGGTAGTTTGGAATAATCCTTAACTGAATCATCAAATCTACTTTGAACTTCACTTTTGTATTTACCCCAATAAGGAAAGAATTTATTTATGAGATAGTCTAGACTTGTAAAAGCAGGCTCACCTGACATTTTTGTGTCATACATGCAACTCCACAATAATCTAGTATCATTGCATTTACCTAATGGAATATTCCAGTAAATATTTAAAACTTTTGTGTCATATTTAGCATTATGCCAAATTATAGAACTGTATTTATCACTTATTATTTTTTTTAATCTGTCAATTACAAATTCCTCATTATTCCAGAAATTTTGATGAGAAACACCATTCCAAGTTTTTATAGGAACATATACTCCTGTATTCTCTTTCCAAGAAAAACTTGTACCAACTATTTCTCCTTCATATCCTTTCGTTTCCAAATCAGCAAAAAATATTTCTGCATTTTCAATTCTATCAAACAAAAATCGTAATGATTTTGGATCTGATATTAAATAAATTTCTTCTTTTGAGATGCTTTTATTCAATATAATATCAGCGTATTTTATATCATCTATTATCTCTTCCAAAGCCCCCGTATTACCTCTTAAAATATATGCCGGATGCCATGTAGGCAGTACAGGAATATTATTCCAATAAAAAACATTTCTCCTTTCCTCAGTTATTTTAATACTTTCCGGTTTTCTTTTTAAGAAAAATGATAAAGGAATTCTTCCTGTCGGAATTATTATCTTTGGTTTTACCTTATCAATTTCATTTAACAAATGTTGGCTGCATGCCAAAATCTCATCGCTGGTCGGAGTTCTATTAGCATTTCTGCCATCTTCAATTATTGTTGGTCTGCATCTAACAATATTAGTAAGCCTGACATTTCTAATTCCTGAATTTCTTATTATCCATCTTAAAATTTTACCAGATTCTCCTACAAAAGGTCTCCCTAATTTATCTTCTTCTTTGCCAGGAGCTTCCCCTACAAACAGAAAATCAGGAGAATCTCCTCCTTCGCCATTAACAATATTTGTTCTTGTTTTATAAAGGGAACAATAAATGCATCCGTTGTTTTTTAACAACTTAAACACTCCTTTGTAGTAGAGAGTCTATAAACCCCTCTATATAGAATATTCCTTTTCTCTCCAATAAAACTTTTTTGATTTGTAATATACTTCCGGAATTAAATCAGATTTTACAAATTTCTGATATTCTCTGCAAAATCTAAAGGCATTTAAGGATACAATATTACCTTCCTTTTTCAGTTTTCTCATCAAATCGTATAAAAGAATTCCATTATCCCCAGCAAGAAGTATTATTTTTTTAACAATTTTTTCACATTCCTTACTATGAAATCTCTTAAATTCTTTTTCTTTGTCAATATTTTCTACCGCATCTATAAACTTATTATATGTTTTATCAAGCCACAAAAGAATGTAGTTAGGATCATTTAACAAAGACAAATCTAACTCATTTTTAGTAAAAGTTACAATTTCTTCAAGAAAATTTATGTTATTTCTTTTTAATGCCTGATAAATATAATAGGCAAAAGTACTCTTCTTTAAAATGTCGTGCCTCATAGATGTATCTTATTATTTTTTAACAATTTAAATACTTATTTGTGGTAGAGAGTCTATAAACACCTTTTAGATTCAACTAAATTTATAGTATTTTCACAAAAATTACATTTTAAAAAAGGAGCATCATTTGAATCTCTTTAAAAATCCCATACCAACTATCTTATCATCTTTTTTTATAGCGATTGAAATAATATCATTGTATTTATCTGAAAATTTTAAAGTTAAACTATCACAAAGAGAAAACAAATTATTTAACTCTTTATCATTTACAGCTAAATTAAATTCCTCTTTATATTCAGATGACTTTACATTTTCATTACCCGACTTACAACCCATAAGCACATTATCATGTGTATCGGAATTTTTAATGATTAAAATATTATCATAAATAAAGTATTTCATTCTTTTATAGAAATTATCCCAATCTCCTTTAGTTATAGTAAAATTAATTGACTCTTCATCAAAATATATTTCTTTTATCCTTGCTATATAGTAATCTTTATATTCCCCTAAAAGAACTCTAACAGCAAAATTAAACTGATATTTATTTTCGTATGAAGTAGTAATACTAATTTTATTTTCATCCACAAAAATCTTCAAATCTTCTAATACTAGTTGTGATAAAATACCATATAATTCCGGTTCTACACTAACATAAACATCTTCACTAAGTTGGAAAGGAAAAACAACCCCACCATCATCAGTATGAGCAGTTATTATATCCTTTTTAATAAGAATCCCATTATCAGCCGGATTAATATTTCCTATAATAGAAAACTTTTGTAGCTTTCCAAGAACACTGACAAGTTCATTATAACTAATATTAAAAACATACTTACAATTTTCATCGATAGAAACTTCATAAGAGAAAAAGTCTTCCGGATCGATTAAATTAAAACTATATTTTCCATCAGTATAAACTAGAATAGATGCTTCTTTTATCTCAAAATCCACATTTTCTGTAGTAGAAGCAGAAAGTAATTTACCTAATACACTAGAATCAAAACCAAATTCAACAGAACCTTCTTCTAAAGAAGTTACTTCAATATCATGCACATTTAGAAGAAATTTTCTTGATATAAAGTAAATTGATAATTTCTTATCTTTTACTTTAAAAAGAGCTCCATTATACATAGGGGTAATTTCACCTTCTTTTACAATTTTACCCCCTACTTTGAAAATATCAACTAATATTTTACGATTGACTGAAAATTTATACATTATTTTTCTCCTTCATGAGTTAGAATAAAAATAGCTATAGGATTAGGAAAAGCCTCCTTTATAGGGGGTTTATATTGATTTTTCATTACTTACTTCTTGTAAATTTATTTCTATATAAATAGTTTCCGGTTCTTCAATTAAATCAGTTCCTTGAATTACCCGGTGAATAAAAATATCCGTTACATTAGTTGAAATTGAACGAGCAATAGCATTATTGTTATTTAACAACATATTACTTCCTTTTCATTATTTTGTTTTTATTTAAATAATTTA
>JACNFI010000045.1 GCA_014384665.1 Candidatus Cloacimonadota bacterium | reverse complement strand
GGTCCGGGTTATTTCTTTGATAAATCAGAACAGTCGAATAGATTGCTTAACGTTGCAATTACAAGACCCAAGAGCAAATTAATAATTGTTGGCAATTGCGCTTACTTAGAAAATCGACTCAATACTAATTCCTTAATGTATAAAATTCTTAGTCATTTTAAAAAGAAAAATAAAGTATTTAATTCACAAAATATAATAGAAGAATATTACAAAGAAATGATATTTAACAAAAAGAAGTTTGAAAAAGATATTGATCAAAAAATTGATTCACAATATTTCAAGGTGGTTGATCAAAATGATTTTTATGAAATATTTGAAAAAGATTTATTGGGTGTTGGTAAAAACGAAGGCGTAGTTATTTTTAGCCCATTTGTTCAATATGCTAGGGCGAGTAGTCTAATGAATGTTTTTAAAGCAGTGATTGATAAAGGCGCAAAATTAACAATTTTTACTGAAAAAAGGTATAAGAATCCCGGATTATTTTCGGATCCTATAAGAGAGATTTTGGATTATTTAAAAGGAATAGGAGCAGATATTAATTATAAAGCTCAGATGCATGAAAAGCGTGCCTTTATTTCCAATAGAATATGGTGGGATGGAAGCCTTAATATTTTATCCCATTCAGGAACTACTGAAGATATGCTGAGAATTAGCCAAAAGGAAATTGTGGAATTGGCAATTAATAATTTTGGCTTAGGCAACCTACTTGGAGTTGGAAAGGCTAAGAAAGAGGAAAGGGATAAATGGCGCTCAATAATCAAGAATGCCCTTAAGAATGAGGAAAAAAATTGCCCGAAGTGTAACGGCATGCTCATAATTAAGTTTAGCAGATTTGGTCCTTTCTTGGCTTGTAATAATAAAGAATGCAAGATTACAGAGTCTATCCCATTAAATATTTTAAAAAAAAGAATTGAAGAGGAAGAAATAAAATGTCCTAGTCCCAAATGCAATAAGGGATATATCCAGGTAAAGATTAGTAAGAAAGGCGGAAAAATTTCTATTTTTTTTGCATGTGATAATTATCCAGATTGTAAATATATTTTACCAATTTAATAATTGATAAAACTAAAATGATGGATAGGTCCCTAATTTTTCGAATCACATCAGGAGCAAATTTCCACTAATATCTCAGAGGTATAAAATATCCTTCTTTTTTTTTACATTTCATCATCGATTTGTATCCAAGTCTCGAAAGTTGATGAATAATATTCTAATTCTTGATCCGTTTATTAACAATTTTATCTAAAGATGCAATATCCCCTTGTGTATGTATTTGAAGTACAAACTAAAGGCAGTATTGATAGTCTTATACTAAACCTATTGAAATCGTTGAATAATACAGCTGTTCAAGGAGTAGTTGCAGTGTCAGATCCTAAACAACTAGAAAAGATAAAAAATCACGCTTTAGATGTAAAAGAACTAAAGGACAAACTTAAGTATTGGGATTATGAAGAGGTTTTAGGAGTGCATGAAAGTCTTGAATTTGTGAACGCTAGTATTAATAATCTGGGTTTAGTTCCTCAAGGTTTCTAATGTACCTTTTTATAAGCCTGTTATTAGTAATTCCATGCTGTATTATAGCTAGATGGAAATTAATAGAAAGGAAGGCCAAGATAAATTCAATTATATTTATGAGCAATTAATAAGTATAAATCAAATAGGTCCAAAAATAACTGCCGTATTCATGAAGAATATGGTCTACCATTTGGGGATATGTCATGAATTGGTGAATTCCTTATATATGCCTGTTGACAGGCACATTAGAAAGATTTTTATTGAAAAATTGAGAGTATTTGATGATAAAGATGTTCCATATCCTTCAGAATCATTCAAGACTAAGAAGAATCAGAGGTTTCAAAAAGCTTTATCAGATATCCATAAGCCAAGAGTTGAATTCGATTTATTCTGGTTTGTAGGCAATATGTTTTGTAATAAAAGGATCGCTTGCTATTTATGCTGGATCAGGGATTTGTGCAAAGAACCTTATTTTGAAGGGGAAAATCTAGATATTTAAAATAATACGAAAAAAAATCATATCAATGGAGTTGCTTTGCTAAATTCCGGTACTGTATCGAAAGCGACTTAGATCTTCTTCGTTTCTTGGTTTCCTAAAAACAAACAGGTGTTCGTGCATAATAAGATAGATGTTATATTGTTCCGCTGTTGCCTTCCAATAGGGAGTAGATCCACAGTTATGCTGAATTTTAATAATGTCCTCTTTTAAAATAAAGCCATTCTTTAGAAATCTTTCCATAACATAATAAGACAGTGGTACATAATGTCTGCTTTTTCTTGTATCTCCAATTAGAATGGCACAATGGCAATCTTCTTTTAGGACACGGAAAAATTCGCGGATTGCGAATTCAAATTCATCACAAAACTTTTTGGGGCTAGATATATTCGAAAGGTCCTCTACAATTTTTCCATCGGAGTATTTAATTATATTTATATAAGGGGGATGGGTCATAATCAGATCAACGCTTCCGTTTTCTATTTGTGATAAATTTCTGACATCGCCAACTGTAACTTTCTGGGGTGTAGAAAAACCTTCGAAGTCCAAGTTTTTCCTGGTAAGTTCAACAGATACGGGATTGATATCAATCCCAGTGCCTTTTCTGTTTAATAATTTGCATTCTATTAATGTAGTGCCTCCTCCGACCATGGGGGCACTACATTAATTTGCATTCTATTAATGTAGTGCCTCCTCCGACCATGGGGTCTAAAACAATGTCTCCCTCCTTGGAATATTTCAGGATAATATTTCTTGCAATCTGAGGCGCAAAGTTTCCTCGAAACTTGGGATTATGAGTCTGCCAGTCTCCTCTCTTGGGAAAAGACCACACCGTTGCGATTTCTGGCTTAAAATTCTCTAAATCTTGCATAATATCTCCTCTAATAATCCCTTTCTTACAAAATGTAAATTTAATAAATAATCAACTTTTTCGAATCCTTTTCTGATTTGGTTCTTCTGACCTTTCCAGCCGTAACCATCTGTAATCCATATAAACTTAAACCCATTCTCTTTTAATTCATTCTGACGATTTATGTACGAATCGACTATTTCTTGAGGTTTTGAACCTGTTCCAGAGTAAAAATTCGTTTCTATGTTAATAACCTTCTTTTCATCTTTTATAATTATGAAGTCAGCCTTCCTATTTCTTAAAGAAGTCGAAACACCAATCTTATGATATCTTTCTAGAGTACTTAGCTTCTTTTGAAATAACATATGAGGAATTTTGAGATTTGTTTTTATTTTTTCAATAATTGGTTTAAGGACTAGTTCCATCGCTTCTCCGCTTCGATTTTTTCTCGCATGGGTATCCAAGCCAACTTCAACGCCAGTAACATAGTCTTGAATACTTCGCGAGGATAAGTTTACAAAGAAACTTTCTAAACCGGTCTTATGAAAAAAGGCTATAAATTCATCGATTTCCTCCGAGGACAATTTTCTTTTCTTGAAATTGTATTCCACTATCTCAGAATCTTTGCTTGAAAAGTCATCAATAACTTTAAGAGACATTTCCCTAACTGCTATCAAGATTGGGAGACATGGTACGACATCTGGATATCTGGATAGTATTTGTCTTAAATCATTCTTAAAGTTTTTGCTTGCGATTAATGAGTTTAAAATATTTAGCTCGATTTTTAATTCTTGTACATTTTCTTGTATTTTTTCCCAATTCACGAAAAATTTATGATCACGATTTGTGTCAATGATTGTTTCATGAAAGTGCTCAACAATTCTATCGAATTTGTCCATCTTTAGACATTTAGAATAAACGTTGATCTCCACGGCTTTTTCTCACACTTTATAATTTCTGATGATTAATTCTTTTATTGAGCCTCGTTTGGAAGCGTCGCAATTTATAAATCTTTTAGCTTCGACTCTTTCGATATAAAAGTCTTTATAAAGTTCATCAAAAAAAACATCTTCCGGGTCTTTGTTTTTTGGGTCAGAATTACTAAGCATTAAAAATGCGCCTTTTTTGTGCATTTTTATAAAAAAATTAGCTAGTTTCTCTTGTTCTATATCGCTAAAGACATTTTTGGAATAAGAGGTAAAATAAGAAGTCTTGCTAATAGGCCGATATGGTGGATCAAAATATACAAAGCTTTTTTCATCTATATATCGAGCGGAACTGTTAAAATTATTACAAAATATCTCTGTGTCATCTAAAGCGGAACTTGCAGCTTTGATGTATTTCTCATTACAAATCTTCGGATTTGTATATCTCCCAAATGGAACATTAAATTCACCTTTTATGTTCTGGCGGAACAAACCATTAAAGCACGTTTTATTAAGAAAAATTAAATGTGTTGCTCTTTCAATCCAGTCTTTGTTGTATTGAGAATAATTAAAATTATGCATCTGTTCGTTATATAGAGTTCTTATTTTATAATAGAATTCTTTTCTTTCCTCTTCAGGTTTTCGCAAATATGATTTTTCTAAGTCATACAGGTTATTTATTAAATCTGAATGATTGTTTTGTATAACTTTCCATCCTATGATGAGCTCACGATTAATGTCAAAAAGATATGACTTGTTAATTTTAAACTCATTCTTAAGTTGGAAAAATAAGGCACCGCTGCCGACAAAAGGTTCGACATATCGTTTAATTATCCGGCTTTCTATAATTTTTTTTGGAAGTCGGCTACTTAACTCGTTTAATAATTGTGTTTTTCCTCCTGCCCATTTGAGGAAGGGTTTTGCTTTTTGAGGGAATTCATCAAAGAATTTCTTTTGCATAATTATTGCTGTTATTTTAACATTACGGAAGTTATAAAGAAACTCACAAGAAGAAGCATAAAGATATTGGTGTTTTTGAAGAAATGTCTTATCATGACAACTATGAAATAAAGGAAATCATTGTGGTTACACTAAATACTAAGGAAAATATTATAAATAAGACGAAGAATAGCAATCAATTAGATATTGTTCATAGGTATTTGCTTGTGTTCGTTAATAAAATAGGGGAAATCCAAGATGGGAAATTTCAAAAAGTTTATTGAAGATATTAATCAAAAAATAAAAATTTCATTGCCCTCTTCTTGGTCTGATTATAATGAAATTGAACTTGCTCAATGTTTCCTTGAAAAATTAAACGAATATTTTTTCCAAACATATGATGGAATAGGAAAAACTCCTTTTAATGGGGAAGAGCTTCAATATTTTTCTGAATTTCATAAATTTTGGGAATCCAATCATAAAGAAATATTAAATCCTTCGATAAATAAAGTTCAGGCAAGGTTAGCAGCTTTAGCATTATCTAAAGCAGTAAAAGAATATGGAACAGGCATATTTGGTGTTACTCATGATACTCAAGGATTGCATCCGGAAGCTGTTGCTCAAGTGAGGTTTTTTACAGCAAATCAAGATTTTCGGGCGCCTCCAGAAGATCAGTTTGGTAAGTATTTCGAAGATCCTACTAGATTTGAAGAAAAAGTTATAAATGAAGATCCAGAAGAATTTATTAAATTTTTAGGAGTAACTAAACTATCACAGTCAGATAAACGCATTGATTTTGCTCGTAATTCTGCAAAATTCCTCCAATCTGAAAAAATTAAAGCATTTGAAATAGCAAAAATTTACAACAATGATGCTGTGGAAATTAGATTGGCACTAGTAAATGCAAAAAACTGTGGATATGGACTTAAAAAGGCAAATATGTTTATTAGGGATATGTTTGAATTAAATGTCTGGCCTGAGTTAAATAATTTCGAAAAAATAGATGTTGCAAGTGATATTAATACGATGAAATTGTCTCTAAGAACTCGAATTTTACAAACAGAAATTCCTTTGTTATCAAGTTTTTTTGATATATTTTGTTATCAATATGGTTTTATTGACGAGATGAGTGCAAATGCTTGGCGAGCTGTTTGGGAAGAATGGAAAAGTTTAGATCCCCAGGAAGCCCCCTCATCTCCATGTTTGATGGATTTCCTACTTTATCGAATTGGAAGAGAGTATTGTGATGAAAAAGTAGTTGAGCATGATTGTAGTAAAGGACACAATTTTTACTATTTTGGCTCAAAAATAAAATACTGTCCAATATGTAGAGAGAAGAAGATTAGTACTTTAGCAAGGGCAAAGAAGAAACTACTACCTTGCCAGTTGAAAGCTTCTGAGTTACCTAAAGAAAAAGGAAGACTTCTTTTAAAGAATAGTAATTTACTAAAAACGTTTAAAGGTATTTGTATATTTAAAAATGTATGTAAGCCTAAAAAAGATGAATTTCGTGCCCTGAATCCACCCAAATCTATATCCATAAAAGGACGAACAGGATGGACTAATTCATATGCCATTCGAAAAAAAGGTGGAGGAGGAATGATGGGATGATGTTAAATATTCAAAACCTTATTATCTTTAAGAAACGATTTTCTGTTCTTCAAAGTTTAGCACTTTCTTAAAAAGCAGCAACTTTTTTAAATTCCCTTTTTAGGTTCTCTAAAGAAAATAATTTATAACTCTAGGAAATAAAAAACACCAATTTTTGATAAATTTATAA
>JACNFI010000044.1 GCA_014384665.1 Candidatus Cloacimonadota bacterium | reverse complement strand
TGCCCTGCCTGTCCCGTGAAATCTTTTTAATTATTTCACTGGGATTAAATCTTTTCCTATTTAATGGGGTGTCCCGATTTGTTTTCGGGACATGAATGTTTCATATGTAAATACCTTTTTTGCCAGGAATTCACCCCGTTAGATGCTTGCTATCTAATGGGGCAAGCACAAACTTACACGAATAATATTTCGTATGTAAATTTGTTTGCCACAAAGACACGATTCCCAATTTAATTGGGGACACAAAGAAGAATAAATTGATTAAACAGGATTTGAAATCTTGTTTGAACAACTATTCTTTATTAACAAATTTTCCTATAATAATTTCTTTATTTTGCCGTAAATCAAGATTTTCAGTTGGTTCATTATGCTTTATAATTGAATTACCATTTTCATACAATTCCATTCTATTAATTGCTTCTCTGATTTTTCCTTCGCACATATAATACATCAAACAAGGGGAAACAACTTCAATCATAGAAAACCCTTGCTTGTTAAAGGCATCATTTATTGAATACATCAATCTTCGTGGATGTAATGGTGTCCATCTTGCTATATATTTTGCTTCACATATCTTTGCTAAATGTGGAATGTTAAATGGAGTTAAAATTTCATTTACAGATAAATTCATAGAAAATTTGGTCTGCCTAATCTTTTTATCCTCCATAAAGATGTGATATAAATAACTGTTAAAATAAATCAGGATAAGTTCAATATCTTTCTTTTTTTTGAATGCCTGAATAAAATCATCAACTCCATTTGCAATAAAATCAGCATCATTTAGAAATGTAACCATCTTTAGTTTGGGCTCTTGAAGTTTCAGACCAACAGCATAATCAACAACATTACAGTCAGCAATATTAAATGACTTAAATTTTAGATATTCAGCTATTTTTCCAGTGCAACCAATACCTGTTGATAATAAACAGATTTTATCAGGATTAAGATTTACCCTTTTTACTGCTTGAACAAAAGCATTAAGAACCACGCCTATTCCACATCCCTGACACCAGATAGATGCAGTTGAATCCATACGAAGCAAGGTATCAATTGGGTGCTTTTCGGGATTTATTCTCATTTCAATCTTTTTATTTGATTATTTACTAAAATACTACTAAATTATACTAAGGGGTGTAATAAAATAGCATATTCAAATCTAATACATAACTAACTGCTTAATTGCAACATGTGATAATCAAATATACAACTTTACCCCGTGTAGTAAGCTTGCCCCGTGTAATACTCCATTATACAGGGCAAGCTTACTACACGGTGTGAATTCTATTACACCCCCTAAATGTATAAATGGCTTTTTGTATCTAAATTTTTGATTAGAAAATGCAGAAACAAATCAGAATCAAACCCAATGAATTCTTCCTTCTTTTCGTGGTGGAGCAGGTGGTTCTTTGTCATAATATCCAAGAGCAATTCCACAAAGAAATTCGAGATTTTCGGTATCCAATAGTTTCTGAACTTGGTCTGCCATTTCGGTGACACGACCAAGCACGCAAGTTCCCAAACCCTCTTTGTAAGCAAGTAAAAGCAAATTCTGAACTGCAAGAAATACACTACCGATTGTGGTGATATATTCTTCACCTTCTAATTTTTTGGAAAAGACCAAAATTACAACAGGTGCATTTCCTGTGGTTTGAAAAAAATTTTCTGTTAGTTTCAAAATTTTTGGATGTAATTTATTCTCAAGTGTGGGTTTGACATACTTCCAAAATTTTCCATACAACTTTTTGAATTTTGTAAGTTTCTCATTTTTAAGAATATAAAATTGCCAATTCTGATAATTTTTCCCGGACGGCGCCCAAATGGCTGTTTGCAATATTTTATCCAATAATTCGTCAGGAACATCTTTATCATTGAAACGACGAATACTACGGCGGGTTTTTATGAGTTCGTAAATATCATCTGAAAAATGCATAATTTATTTCTCCATTTTTTAAGTTTTAATGAGTTCTGAAAAATAACATTCGCTTGTCATTCCTAATATTGTCATACACAACTTGATTGGGGATTGATTGGGAATCCACAAACCTTTCCCCACTTTCGTGAGGACAAGTATTTCTACTGGATTCCTGTCCCCGATTACTCGAGGACAAGCTTACACGGGAATGACGAGTTAGGTGAATTTTCCATATTTTGCATATCTCATTTAAGTTTTATTTAGCGTCAATATAAACCCTTATTTTTCAATACTTCCAAAACTTTTGTTATTTCCTTTCCTTGAGTGAAATTTTATCTTCTACTTTCTTATGCGGAAGAAAGTTATAAACCCAAATAATTTCATATTCTGAACCTATTCTATCTATTCTTCCTTCTCTTCTTTGTGGTTTTCCATCTACAACATAAATACCTTTCTCTGTTTCTTCTCGTCTAATAAGGTCTTCTGTCCATCCGCAACGATGAAGAGCAGGATCAATTAGTTTTGCTCTTGTGTCAGATTTGCTTAAGGGCATTATGTTACTTAATTAAATTAAGGATGAGTTCACTCTAAAAAGTCAAATTAGTGTAATAAGAAACCGTTGAAACGGTTATTGTCGAATTGGATTTTTGGCAACCCACAACTTATCCTCAATTAAATTGAGGATTTGGGTTACTCGTCCCGATTTATCGGGAGAAAATTGTAACTGTTTCAATCCCCAATTTAATTGGGGATTATCAAATTTGGAAGAAATTTCAGAATATATCATCTTTGATGCCTTTTTATAGTAAACTCAAGGATAATTTTATTTCATTTTTCTTTTTTGTAGTGGTTCAAAATATTAAACCCCTATTTCAATAAAACCATTTTCTTTGTTTTACTAAAAAAGTCATCAGTTCGTATCCTGTATAGATAAATACCGGATGAAACCTGATTTTTAAGTTGATCTCTTCCATCCCATATAATGGGTGCCTGATTTTGACATTTAATTAATCTAATTTTTTCTCCTTTGATATTAAATATTTCAATAGTTGGATTTTTGATATAAACAGGTAAATTGTAACTAATTTTAGTTACAGTTATAAATGGATTTGGATAGTTTGGATAGAGTGCAAGTTTTGCTGGAATATGTTGAATTATATTTACTTCTAATCTTTTGGTAGTTACTTCTTTTCCTTCTGAATCTATTATCTGGAATCCTCCGGAATGTTCTGTCTCATTAACATCAAACTTGGTGAAATATATTTCTGTTTTGCTACCTTCTACTCCTATAATATCAAACTCTATAAATGCAACTGCTCCGGCTTCTGATACTAAATCTCTCTGTGCATAAATTACTATTTTCCCATCTTTAAGATTTGTTTCTACTGCATAATCGTGGTCTGCAAGAATACAATCCTGAAGAGTTAATTCTGTTAATTTTAATACTTCTGAATCAAATGCAATACTAATATCAATTCCTTCAATCGGTGTTACTTCATCTATAACTACTGGAATTCGTAGTGTAGAGTTAATACCTGTCTCTATATTAGTTATTTCAGATGGGTCGTAAGTAAGTGATTCTCTAACTTCAGGTGACCAGTTACCTGATACATCTCCAAGTCTTATACCAATGAAATTCTCATCTATTAAGTCTGATTCTAAGGGAGAATATTCTCTTGTATTCTCATAAACTATTGGGGGCCAATCTTCACATTCAGGAATTGGTTCTGGTGTAAATACCCAGTTAATATCATTACTATTTAACTCAGTAATTAAACCAGCTATATATCTTGCTACACGGGAAGCATCCATTCCACTAATATAACCATTCATAGATACATCTGCTGCTATCATTTGAAGGCAGTTGAATGAATATAAACCAGCAGCATATCTCGCTATTCTGGATGCATCTGTTCCACTTAATCCGCCAAGGTCATCAGTCTTGGATGGAGTTGATATATAATTACCACCAGGAATATCATTTAAAAAGTAATCTCCACTTTCATCTGTAGTTGTAGAATAAGTATTATTTCCTGTAAGTTCTAAGGTTACATTTGGAATAGGAGCATCATCACTAAAGTAACCGATATTTCCTGAAATGTCAAAATTACATGGAATTGCAGTAAAATACCCATCATTTGCAGTAACAGGATTTTCATTTACATCAGCCTGAGTAAACACTAAGCTTGTACAATCTCCTTCATCCCCTACTACATCAAATACAAGATACGCTATTATACCACTTCCAGTAAATAAATCTGACATAGCATAAAATATAAGTGTAATCTCTCCATCCACATCAGTATTTGCAAAGAATCCATAATCTTCATACTCTAATACTCCGCCTTCTAATGTTGCTCCTGTGGCATTTATTACAACTTCATCAAATGTAATAACTACATCTATCCCCTCTATTTCTATCTCATCTGGATTATCCAATGTTAATGGTATGGAAACTGAAGAATTAGGACATCCCTCTGCATTCAGTGGTAGTGATAGTGAAAGAACCACTTCAGGATACAGAATAAAATCAATATCAGTTGTTGTTTCTCCAGCTAAAACCTCAACATCCGCAATTGTAGAATCAATATATCCGGCTAATGATGCAGTAACATCATAAATACCGGGTTCAATAGTTATCACATAATATCCTGTATTATTAGGATTAACTGTTATTTCACCTGCAGTAACATCTACATCCTCAACATTACCAACTCCTCCTGAAAGTGTAACTGTGCCTTCAATAGTGCCATATTCAGGAACTAAAATTGTAAATGAATGTGCCATTGGAGCACCAATATAAGGATGATTTTCACTTCTACCAGAATTGTCTGCAGTGTGTATATAATATTGGATTGTGGTTCCGCTTGGTTGTGCTGGAATATAAGCATAGTAATAATGCAAAAACATTTGCTCCATTTGAACAGGGACAAATTCATCATCTTCAGAAGTTTTCCAGTAAACCAAGAGTGAGTCTGTGATTAATGGCTCACTACTATATGGATAAATCAAAGCTTGAACAAGATAATCATCATCAGTGACATCTGTATCTTGAAGAGGTGTATGCTCTATATATAACATAAATCTATCAGTAACGCCCATAGTTCTGCAATGAAGTGCATCTGTATTATACCAGGAACCTGTAAAACCTAACACTTCATATCCGGGTATTGCTGCTTGATATGAAGCAATTGCATCAGCATCCCATTGGCTTCCAGTTATAGGGACAAGAACCTTGTCATTCAAGATAAGTGAATTTATATAAGGTTCATACAAATGTGTATAGACTCTCTCAATCTGATAAGGAGTTCCATAGCAGCTCAACTGACTTTCAAAATACTCAACCGCTGCCTCAATTTCAGCATAGTGAGAATGGCTTGGTGATACTTCTATAATCATGATGACATCTGGTGCGAGATATTTTGCCCAGCAATCAATATGCTTTATATATTCACCAAGAGCATCGGGAACTACATGATAGGTACTTATTCCCAGGTATTCATACATAATAGAGTCAATCTCAGTATGGGATAAACCTGGATTTTCTTGCCAAACGAGATTAGTAGAAATAGCGATATGTTGACCATCCGTCATATAATTACCACCAGTATGAACAATATCCATTGCGTAAACTTCAATTTCAAAATAATTACCAACATGTATAGGAACAAGATTATCATGTGGTCTGGGTCTATTATAGACAAAATCAACTATTCCTGGCTGATTTTCGCCGTTGAAAATAAACCAGGGACCATAATCTCTAATCCAGTATGAATCTGTCTGGCAATTAATAAATTGTACATTATCCATATTGACGCCAGCATTCGCGAATGTTGAATATGCACTTGACTGTTGGCTTGAAGTAACAACACAATAAACAATAACATCTTCTGACATCTCTGCTATTATGGATGTGGAAATACCAAGAGGATACCTGATAAGCACTCCTTCCATAGGCTCAAATTCTGCGGATTGTCTTACTGGTAGAGGTGGCGGATCTGTTTTCACAAAATCTTTGCCAATTTCATCTTTCCTAGACTTCTCTTCTTCAGTCATCCAAATTGGTAAACTTTCTGGATTTTCAGAGAACCATTTTTCTTCTTCGTAGGTTGAAACTTTTGAATGTGATTTTGTTAAATTTTCTGAAGCAAATAATAAGGTATTAAATAATATTATCAAAGATATGATAGAAAATATTTTTTTCACTCTTCCCTCAATTTTCTTTCATTAAATAATTTTATTGTAATTTTAACATTTTTGTTTCTTATCCTCTAATACCCTTGAGGAATGCCTATTTGTGACATTAAAATTTAATCCTGTATGCATACAGATTGTCTATCTTATAAGTTTTCATATTAGGAGTAAATTGACCATGTCAATTTATACTTCAACATGGTTGAAGCACTCCAAAATTACTTCATATTTTTTGAATCGACTCGTAAGTTCAACTATGTGAACGACGAGTCGATAAATCCCTCATAGGAGGATAAATCCTCCGCAGGGGGGATAAAAACTCCTCTTTGTTTATCGCATCAACATTTATCCTCCGTCCCGATAAATCGGGATTAACGAAGGAGAACCATCTTCTTTATGAATGTCTTA
>JACNFI010000043.1 GCA_014384665.1 Candidatus Cloacimonadota bacterium | reverse complement strand
ATCGGGAGCGCCAATCTTATTTGTGGGATTGTTCCGCTTAATATAAGTTGTTTATTCTTTATGGCAGGCTGTCTAACCACCGCTTCACCTGACAGAAACGCAGACGGGATTTGGAACTTTCAGTTTGGTGGGCATTCAAAAATTTATTTGGAGAATTTAAAGATTGTATGCATTTGCGTTTCTGCAGGTGAGCTTTTCCGTTAGATGCGCGTTGTTGCTAACAAGTTTATAATCAATGAATTAAAGAATATTTTAGGGAGTAAAAATGAATGTAATCCCCAAAGAAAATTTAGCGATAAATATTGATAGAATGATTAACAAATTTGAACCTCTTATCAGACGAGTAGTTCGTGAAGAACTTGAAAGAGTGGTTGAAGAAAGAGGTAATATTTTCTATTTGGAACCAGAGATGCCACTTTATCAAGATATGCAGGAAATTGCCAAACGAAAATCAGAAGGGAAAATTGAATTGTATTCTGACGAAAAGGTTTGGAATGAATAATTACAAAGGTATTTATGAAAAGCAATTTATGAAAAATTTGAAGCGCTATGCTTCTCTTAAAAAACAAATTAGGCGTAGCGCAGTACGTGTGCTTTTCGATCCATATTATAACACAGAACGGTTAGAGGATATTTCTGGAAAATTGAATTTGGTTGGTTGTAGAAGCATGAGGGTCGATCGAAATTTCCGTATTATCTTTGTTATTTGCGAGGAATGTCGTAAAATTCCCAAATGTGAATACTGCTTCTGTGAAGATTTGACTGATGAAACAGTGGTGTTTTTGACTGTTGGACCACATGATAAAGCGTATGCTATGAAATAAATCGCTAAAATAACTTAACTTATTACAAAATAATTCATTATTTGCATCTAACCCCCGCTTCACCTGACAGAAACGCAGACGGGATTTGAAATTTTCAGTTGAGATGTTATTCAATAGTTAATCTGATAATTTATGGTTTAATTGCATAATGCGTTTCTGCAGGTGAGCTTTTCCGTTAGGCAGAAATTCTTTTATTCTGAACTGAAACTTTAATAAATATGTTATGTGATGTCAAAATATAAATTTACTAAGTATTTTACAAAAAAGGTCTTAATAAAACTACCATATCTTAAAAAGGAATGGTGTATACGGGTTTTAGAGAAACCAATTAAAGTAGAAAGACAAGAAGATAATAGATATCGTTTTTGGGGTATAATTCCTGAGTTGGGAGACAAATTTCTTCGCGTAGTAACTTTAGATGATAAAATAACAATTCATAATGCCTTCATGGATAGGAGATTTAAAAAATGAAACTAACATATTTTCCTGAAACAGATTCACTTTATATTGATTTATCTATTAAGAGTAGCGTAAAAAGTGAAGAGATTTCAGAAGGTGTAGTTCTGGATTATGATTCAGAAGATAATCTTGTAGGGATCGATATAGATAATGCAAGTAGGAAATTAGATTTATCGGAATTAATAACGATAAAAATGCCAATAGTTTCCCAAAGCATTTCTGCCTAACACCCGCTTCACCCCGTTAGATAGCATCCCATTACATGGGGGGCATCTAAGGAGACAAGAGCATCTATCTGGGTGAATCTGCATTTTGCGTTTCTGCCTGTCCGCCGCAATATCCGTTCTCCGTAGTCCGTCAGATGACGGACAAAAATGCAGATGGGTTTTAATTTTTGGCTGGTAGAGTTAATATTAGTTTCTTTGTAATTTGTTGGTATGAAAGTATTTGCGTTTTTGCAGCTTATTTCCATCGTTGACCAGCTTTGATTAAAGTATACTAAAAAACAGGCAGAATAATTTTTCTCTCCAAAAACATAAATTGACAAATTATTTCTAAACTATTTTATTCAATATAAAATTTGTTAAACACACAAAAGACATAAAGTTCAACTTACTATCAAAAAAAATAGTGTTAATTTGCTCTGCGTATTTTCGCGGGGAAAATTTTTAAAATAAAAGCAATGAAGAAAATTACAGTCTCCGGCGCAGGTTTGGTTGGAAAAGCAATCATTCTTGAACTTTGCAAAAAATATGAAGTAACTGCGGTTGATTGCGATAAAGACAAATTGAAATTTTTTGAGAATATCCAATCTGTAAATACGGTTCAAGCAGATATTTCAGATGCAAAATCTATTCAGAAAATAATTCAAAATGTAGATTTGGTCATCGGAGCGGTTCCGGGATTTCTTGGTTTTGAATTTCTGAAAAATGTGATAAAATGCAGAAAGAATATTGTGGACATCTCCTTTTTCCCAGAAGATCCATTCCAATTAGACAAACTTGCAAAAGAGCATAATGTAACTGTTATAGTTGATTGCGGAGTGGCTCCGGGAATGAGTAATCTTATTTTGGGTCATCACAATCAGTTTATGAAAGTTGAGTCATTTGAATGTTTAGTCGGCGGGTTGCCATTTGAACGCAATTTGCCATATCAATACAAAGCACCTTTTTCTCCAGCAGATATAATTGAGGAATACATCCGTCCAGCACGAATTATGCAAAATGGAGAAATCATCACAAAACCAGCACTTTCAGATGCAGAATATGTGGATATAGAGCCCATTGGCACGCTTGAAGCATTCAATACTGATGGACTTCGCACACTTCTTAAAACAATGAAAATACCAAATATGAAAGAGAAAACTCTGCGTTATCCTGGGCATATTGAGTATATCCGTTTTTTGCGTGAAACTGGATTTTTTGATAAAGAGAAAATTCAAATTGAAAATATGAAAATTCGTCCGATTGATATCACTTCTAAATTGCTTTTTTCGAAATGGAAATTAGAAGAAAATGAACCAGAATTCACTGTGATGGAAATCACAATTAAAGGCATTGAGCAAGAAAAACAGAAGCAATATAAATATCATCTTTTTGATAAATTTGACGACAAGACGAAAATTTCTTCAATGGCACGAACAACGGGTTATACTTGCACCGCGATTGCAGATTTAGTTTTAGAAGGAAAGTATAATCAGAAAGGAATCTGTCCGCCGGAGTTTATTGGAATGAAACCTGAGTGCTTCAAAGAAGTGATTTTGTATTTGAAAAATAGAAATGTAAATTATTCAGTTGAGAGCTTATAATCTAAAAAAATCTCGGAAATAATTTCAATAAAATCTGCAAAAAAATATTCGCGTAAATTCCTGCAAGAATATCATCAGAAATAACACCCTAACCAGGTGGTAAACGCTGAAGACGATTTATTGGGGGCGATTTTGCAACATCAAAAACTCTGAAAAGCACCAACGCATAAATGGCAATTTCTGGAGAATGAGGAAGAAATAAGATTGCCACAAAATATCCAATTATCTCATCAATAACAATTTTTTTACTGTCTTTTCCCAAATCCTTTTCTGCATTTTTTATGATTGGAATAAAAATAAGACTTACAGCAATGATAATTGCTTTACTTTTTTCCATTTTGATATTTGCAATTAGTTTTTCAATTTCTGAAGTATGAAACTTTTCTTTGACAATGAAATTGTTTTGTAAAAAGTTGCATTTATTACTTGAATCTAAGTGGGAATAAATATCAAACACTATTAATATCCCAACTTTTTAGCTGATTACAAGAGACATCAAATCCGAAATATTGTTTGGTGACCCCAAGGGGAATTGAACCCCTGTTGCAGGAATGAAAATCCTGAGTCCTAACCACTAGACGATGGGGCCACAAAATATTTTTATCCGCAAATTTTAATAAAATACTTCCAAACTTTTCGCGTATTTCGCAGGAATTAATATGGTGAGCCAGAAAGGATTCGAACCTTCGACTCTCGCCTTAAAAGGGCGATACTCTACCGACTGAGTTACTGGCCCATTCATTGCACAAATTTTTAACTCAAGCATATTTTGTCAAACTTTTTGCACATATACGGAAAATTCCATTTTTCTTGACACCAAAATTATTAATTTCTTACTAATCTAAAAGAAAGGAAATTGTATTCAATGCTATCAAGTAATGAAATAAGAAAGCAGTTTATCAAATTTTTTGCAGATAAAGGACATGAAGTAGTGCCTTCCGCGCCATTAGTGCCACTTGATGACCCCACTCTGCTCTTTACTAATGCTGGTATGAACCAGTTCAAAGATCTGTTTGTGGGTAAAGGGAAAAGAGATTATGTTCGTGCTGTAAATAGCCAGAAGTGCTTGCGTGCCGGCGGAAAACATAACGACCTGGAGGAAGTTGGCAAGGATGACTATCATCACACATTTTTTGAAATGCTTGGCAATTGGTCTTTTGGAGATTATTATAAGAAAGATGCTATAAAATGGGCATGGGAACTTCTTACAGAAGTCTGGCAGATTCCAAAAGATAAACTTTATGCAACTGTGCATCATAATGACGATGAATCATTCCAACTCTGGCAAGAAGTCAATGATATTGATAAAGATAGAATTTTAAAATTTGGAGATAAAGATAATTTCTGGGAGATGGCGGATACCGGTCCCTGTGGGCCTTGTTCAGAAATTCACTACGACCGTGGATTACAACATTGTCAAAAAATAGAAGATAAAAATCACAAATGCGAGATAAATGGTGGTTGTGGAAGATTTGTTGAAATATGGAATCTCGTTTTCATCCAATATAACCGCCTTGAAGATGGAGAATTGGTTGACCTCCCACAAAAGCATGTTGATACTGGTGCAGGATTTGAGAGATTGGTTGCAATACTCCAGAATAAATCTTCTAATTATGAGACTGACCTCTTTATGCCAATTATAAAACATCTTGAAACTCTATCCAATACAAAATTTGAAGAGAACAAACCAGCCTTCCGTGTAATTTCTGACCATATCAGAGCACTAACCTTTGCAATTGCAGATGGAGTTCTGCCTTCAAACGAGGGAAGAGGTTATGTTATTCGTCGCATCTTACGAAGAGCTGCACGATTTGGCAGACTGATAATTTTACATAAACCATTCCTTTATCAACTTGTTGATGATATTATTGAAATTATGGGAGACCATTATCCTGAACTCTCTGAAAAAAGGGAGCATATCAAATTAGTAATTAAATCAGAAGAGGAGCGTTTTAACCTTACTTTAGACACAGGGATTTTGAGATTTAATGAGATTACAGAAAAGCTAAAGCCTGGCGCAGTTATTTCTGGCAAGGATGTTTTCAATCTGTATGATACATACGGTTTCCCTATGGATTTAACAAGAATTATGGCTGAAGAAAAAGGACTTTCCATTAATGAAAAAGGGTTTAAAATAGAGATGGAAAAGCAGAGGTCAAGAGCAAAAGAATCTTCCAAGTTTGAGTTTAAAGATGACAAAATAAATAAAATTAAAATTAAGCCGTCTACAAAAACACATTTTGTTGGATATAATCAAAATTTTTCTTCCAGTAAGATTGAACATTTTTATATTGATGAAGAGAATAATGTAGTAATCGTTTTGGATAAGACACCTTTTTATGCGGAATCAGGTGGACAGGTTGCTGATACTGGCTCGATTTTTAATCAAGAATTTAAAATAAAAGTGGAAGATGTCCAAAAAGAAAATGATGTTTTTTTTCATTTCGGAAAATTGGTTTCTGGGAAAATTTCCAAAGAAAATGAAGTTATCGCAGAAGTAAATGTAAAAAGAAGAAATGATATTGCGAGGAATCATACAGCCACTCATCTTTTGCATGCTGCTCTGCGAAAGGTTTTGGGGAAGCATCTTCATCAAAAGGGTTCATTGGTAGTCCCGGACAGATTGCGTTTTGATTTCACTCATTTTAAAGCATTAAGCAAAGAAGAACTTGAGATGGTAGAAAAGATTGTTAATGAAAAAATCCGAGAAAATCTAACTGTAAATTCTTATTATGATGATTTAGAAAGTGCAAGAAAAAAAGGTGCAATGGCACTCTTCGGAGAAAAATACGAAAAAAAAGTAAGAGTGGTTGAAATTGATGAGTACTCAGTAGAATTATGCGGTGGAATTCATTGTAAAAATACTGGAGAAATTGGGTTATGTAAAATTATATCGGAAAGCTCAACTTCTGCAGGAGTGCGACGAATCGAAGCATTAACTGGAGAATATGCATTTGACTTATTTAAAGAAAAAGAGGTAATTCTGGACGAAATTCAATCTCAACTTAAATGTTCCATTATTGATGTCGTAAGTAAAATTGAAAAATTGTTTTTTGAAAATAAACAATTGAAAAAGCAACTTGAAAAATTTGAAAAAGGTAATATAAAAGAATCTATTGATAGGTTGATAGCACATCCTGTTATTGTTCAGGGAATTAAAATCATAGCAGGAGTAGTAAAAGTTAAGAATATCCAGCAGTTGCGAGAATCAGCGGATTATATAAAAAATAAGATAGATGAAGGGATAGGTATTTTAGGAGCAAATATTGATGACAAAGCATCTCTTATATGTATTGTATCTTCCAACTTACAAGAAAGATTTCATGCAGGCAAAATTGTAAATCAAGTCGCTCAAATAGTTGGTGGTAAAGGCGGTGGCAGACCTGATATGGCAATGGCTGGCGGGAAGAATGTTGGAAAGATTAAAGATGCGATTGCGAAAGTGCCTGAGATTGTGAAAAATTTATAAACACACTTTGGGACTTGGTAATGTC
>JACNFI010000042.1 GCA_014384665.1 Candidatus Cloacimonadota bacterium | reverse complement strand
CAGAAGCAATATTGGAGGTCATAATTATAACTGAGTTTGAAAAATTTACTGTCCTTCCCTGGCCATCAGTAAGTCTGCCATCTTCCATTATTTGAAGTAAGATATTAAAAACATCATGATGTGCTTTCTCAATTTCATCAAACAAAATTACACTATACGGTCTTCTTCTAACAGCTTCAGTAAGTTGTCCACCTTCTTCATATCCAACATATCCGGGAGGAGCTCCAACTAATTTTGAAACCGTATGTCTTTCCATAAATTCAGACATATCTATTCTAATCATTGCTTTCTCTGAGTCAAAGAGGATTTTAGACAGGGTTTTTGCTAATTCAGTTTTTCCAACGCCTGTTGGGCCGAGAAACATAAAAGAGCCAATCGGATGTTGTTCAGGACTTATGCCAGCACGATTTCTGCGAATAGCATTTGCCACAGCAGTAATAGCTTCATCCTGCCCCACCACTCTTTTATGTAATTCGTCTTCCATATATAATAATTTATGAGCTTCGCTTTCAAGCATTTTTGAAACAGGGATATGAGTCCATCTGGATACAATCTCAGCAATATCATTTTCATCAATCTCTTCCTTCAAGATACGGTAATCCTTTTGAATGTTTTCCAGCTTTTGATTCATTTTTTTTAATTCATTACTCAACTCACCTAATTTCCCATACTTTAGTTCAGCAGCTTTTGTAAGATTGCCATCCCTTTCTGCCTTTTGCGTTTCAATTTTTGTGCTATCAATTTTTTCTTTAATTTCTCTCACTTTGCTAATCAATTCTTTCTCTCTTGTCCAATGCACTCTAATGTGATTTGCTTTCTCTTTAAGTTCAGCTAATTTCTTTTGTATTTCCTTTTGCCTGACAACTGACTGGTCATCCTTTTCCTTGCGAAGTGAGTGATTTTCAATTTCAAGCTGACGGATTTTTCTTTCCGTCTCATCTAATTCTTCTGGCAAACTATCAATTTGCAAACGAATATGAGCACAAGCCTCATCAATTAAGTCAATTGCTTTATCCGGCAAGAAACGATCTGAAATATATCTTTCAGAAAGTGTCGCGGCAGCAATAATTGCAGAATCCTTAATTTTCACACCATGATGGATTTCATACTTTTCTTTTATCCCTCTTAATATTGAAATTGTTTCATTCACATCGGGTTCAAAAACCATAATTGGTTGAAATCGTCGCTCCAAAGCAGCATCCTTCTCAATATATTTTCTGTATTCGTTTAATGTTGTGGCGCCGATACAATGCAATTCTCCTCTTGCCAATGCAGGTTTTAGCATATTTGAAGCATCTATCGCACCTTCTGCTGCACCAGCTCCAACAACTGTATGTAATTCGTCAATAAAAAGTATAATTTGACCTTCAGCAGATTCAACTTCCTTTAGCACTGCCTTTAATCTATCTTCAAACTCACCGCGAAACTTTGCCCCAGCAAGTAAAGCCCCCATATCTAATTCAATAATATCTTTATTCTTGAGACTTTCAGGCACATCGTTTTCAACAACCCTTTGGGCTAATCCTTCAACAATAGCAGTTTTTCCAACACCAGCTTCACCTATCAAAACAGGATTATTCTTTCTTCTGCGAGATAGGATTTGCATAACTGAGCGAATTTCTTCATCTCTTCCAATTACCGGATCTAATTTTCCTTTTCTTGCTAAATCAGTTATATTTCTGGCATATCTTTCCAATGCCTGATACTTTGCTTCTGGATTTTGGTCTGTAATTCTTTGATTCCCACGAATTTCTTTTAATATTTGTAATATCTCTTTTTCTGTAATGTTGTATCTTTTATACAAATCAGTTAGTTCGTTCTTATCTCTAAGTGTTGCAAGAAAGATGTGTTCTGTGCTGAGATAGTCGTCCTTTAATCTATCAGCTTCTTTTTGTGCAGTATTGAAAATCTTATTTAATTCTGCTGACAAATATGCTTGTTGCACTCCACCTGATACTTTCGGTTTTTTGTTCAATATATCTTCAATATCTCTATAGAAATTTTCCTTATTAACTTCTAATTTATCTAAAATAGAAGGAATAACCCCTTCTGATTGTTTCAAGAGCACAGCCATAACATGAGAAGGAGAAATCTCTTGATGCCCAAATTCTTGAGCCAATTTTACAGCGGACTCTATTGCTTCTTGAGCTTTATAAGTAAATTTATTTAGGTTCATTTAATATTCACATTCTTAGATTATTTATTAAAATATAATTCTTAGTAAAATGAATGTCAAATTTTTTAGCAGTCCTTATTAAGAAGTGCTAAAAAAATTAATAAAAAATACTTATATATAAAAATTTGACAAAAAAAGATATTTACTCAATTTGTTGATTTATATCTAACAAGAAAATAGGTGTATTAAATTTAAGTTATTTTAACCTCACCCTAAACCTCTCCGCCAGCTGGCGGAGAGGGAAAAAATGTCCAGTCCTATTCCTATGTGTGGTTGACAAATCTCCTTCCCCTCTCAGGAGAAGGACCAAGGATGAGGTTATAAATCATTCTAACCTTGAAAATTATATAGTTCATCTCTTTGTTACTACTGGGGGTATAATATAGTTTACCCCGTAGGATAACATTTTGTATCCAACGGGGTAAACTATATTTATAAGAATTATTGTGGAGTGCTTGCCTTCGCATAGCTACGGCGAAGCAAGGCGAAAACGATCCCCGATTCATCGGGGTGAACTTTTCGCCTATGCTAATATGCTGAAAGTTCGTCTCCCCGACAAGTCGGGGAGCCTCGTTTCAGCACTCCGCCTTTTACTCGGTATCATGTATTGGATACAAATGCAAACAGTTTTATGCCCCCAGTAATAACTATATCTCTGTGGCAAAATAAATATTTAGGAATATTCTATGAAAAAAATCTCTGTTATCGGTATGGGAAGTTGGGGAACGACCTTAGCAATCTTGCTTGCAGAAAAAGGTTTTTCTGTAAATGGCTGGGAATGGATGGAGCGGTATGCAAGGGCAATGCAAAGAGAAAGGGAAAACAAACTCTTTCTTCCTAATTGTGCCTTTCCTGAAAATCTGAAAGTAACAAACAATCTTAACGAAACCGTCTCTTTTGCTGATATAATTGTAATTGCTGTGCCTTCCCAATTTGTAAGAAAAACCATTTCTAAAATTAGGAATGAATTAAAATGCAAACATATCATAAGTGTAACAAAGGGTATGGAAGCCGACACACTTATGAGAATGTCAGAAGTTATAATTCAGGAAACGGGAGCAGTTCCAGAAAATGTATCAGTATTATCAGGTCCAACTCATGCAGAAGAGGTGAGTAAAAAATTGCCTGCAACTATCGTTGCTGTCTCTATCAATGAGAAACTTGCAAAAGAAGTTCAAAGAATATTTATGACAGATTATTTCCGTGTTTATACAAGTTCAGATATTATTGGAGTTGAATTGGGTGCCGCCTTGAAAAATGTAATAGCAATCGGTGCTGGAATTGCTGATGGTATGAAATTAGGCGACAATTCAAAAGCAGCGTTAATTACTCGCGGATTGAGAGAAATTACACGTCTGGGAGTGAAATGCGGTGCAAATCCTCATACATTTTCAGGCATTTCTGGAATAGGTGACTTGATTGTAACCTGTGAAAGCAGGCATAGTCGTAATAGATTTGTCGGAGAACAACTTGCCAAAGGTAAAACCTTAAAAGAAATAACAGATAGCATGGAAATGATCGCAGAAGGCATCAAAACCACACAAGCTGCATATAAATTAAGCAAAAAAATGAATGTTGAAATGCCAATTACTAATGAAATATATAATATTCTATTTAATGAATTCTCTCCACAAGAAGGATTGAAAAGACTTATGACCCGTTCAGCAAAAAGTGAAGACGAATTTTAAGAAACAAATTACAAATTACAAATGCCAAATTTCAAATAAAATCCAAATTTCAAAATCCAAATGTCAAATACCAAGAATAATTCGTTATTTGAGCTTTTAAGTTTTACCCTGTTAGATAAAAGATTCGCTTTTTTAATTAATTCTGATATTTTATACACCATATGCCAGGTTGTGATTCCTACTATCCCTACTAGCTATCTAACAGGGTGAATTTGTTATTTGTCATTTGATATTTGAAATTTGAAATTTTAAGTTTATGAACATTCCATATTCAGGCGAAATTTTATCATTAATTTGTGCTATCATTTGGGCAACAGCAATTATCTTTTTTAAAAAAAGCGGAGAATTTACCTCACCATTTTCATTAAATTTTTTCAAAAATGTTATCTGTTCTGGACTCTTTTTATTAACCTTCTTGATAATGGGAAGAACCCTTTTGCTACCAGCACCTATTGAAGATTATTTTTTATTAATAATAAGTGGAATTATTGGGGTTGTAATTGCAGACACCCTTTTCTTCAAAGCTCTTAATCTTATAGGAGCTGGATTATTAGCAATTGTTGATTGTCTATACACTCCTGTAGTTATTATCTTAACTTTTTTATTTTTAGGTGAATACTTAAGCTACATACAACTCTTGGGAGCATTATTGATTATCAGTGCTATTTTAGTATCATCTCTCCAATTGCCAAAAAACTCAATCCCAAGAAAGAATTTATTTCTTGGAATATTCCTTGGTTCATTATCAATTACAATTATGGCAATAAGTATTGTGATGATAAAACCTCTCTTGAATAGAGCTCCAATCCTCTGGGTTACTGAGATAAGGCTTATTACTGCTTCAATTGTAATGGGTATTATTGTGCTATTCCATCCAAAACGAAAAGAACTTCTCAGTGCATTTCATCCTTCTAAAAATTGGAAATATATGCTTCCCGGAGCAATACTTGGTAATTACTTTGCTATGATTACATGGATGGGCGGAATAAAATATACTTATGCAAGCATTGCCACTGCAATAAACCAGACAAGTGTGATATTTGTATTAATATTCGCAGCAATTTTCTTAAAAGAAAAATTTACATTGAAAAGATTTATTGGAATGATTCTTACATTTTCTGGGGTGGTTATGGTGACACTTGGATAAATAACTATGGAGTGCAATAATTCCCGATATGGTAATTCTTCCCTACGAAGTATTATTCGGGATATGTTTTACTCCCGAAAAAGGAAGTATTTATTTAGGGAAGTATTGATAAAAAATAATGTAAAAGAATAAAATATTTGACTTTTTCAATTGAATTTTTTAAATTAGTAAAAAATAAAATTATATGGAGGATATGATGAAAAAGGCGATAATAATTACTTTGATAGGAGTATTGATAATTTCTTCTTTTGTTTTTATTATCAGTTGTTCAAAGAAGGAAAAAGTTATTAAAATCGGTTCTGTTTTACCACTAACTGGAGATATTGCTGTCTATGGAAAGAAAATGAAACAAGGCATAGATCTAGCGAAAAAAGAAATAAATTCTAAAGGTGGAATTAATGGAAGGTTAATCAAGTTAATTTATGAAGATGATAAAGGAGATGCAAAAGAATCTGTATCAGCTGTAAACAAATTAATAAATACTGATCAGATAGAAGTTATAATTGGAGGGGCTATTAGTTCTACAGCTTTGGCAACTGTACCAATAATTGATAAAAATGAAGTGGTATTGTTTTCCCCAGCAGCAACAAATCCAAAACTCTCTGGAATGAGTAGATTCTTTTTTAGAAATTGGCCTTCGGACGTATTTGATGGAACTGCTATGGGTCAATTTGCTAGTAAGGAATTGAATCTAAAAAATATTGCAGTCTTATATGTTAACAATGATTGGGGTTTGGCTACATCAGATCTATTTATTAAAACTTTTGAGAAAAATGGTGGGAAAATAGTAATTCAAGAAAGTTTTGAACCCAATAATACAGATTTTAAAGCTCAAATAACAAAAATTAAGAATACGAAACCAGATGCTCTTTATCTAATAGCTTATCAAAAAGAGATTGTTAATATTCTTAAGCAAAAAGTACAAATCGGATTATCCTGTAGATTATTAAGTACATATGGTTTTTTCGATCCTGAAATTATTGAACTTACAGGAAATGCAACTGAAGGCACTATAATAACAGCTCCATCTTATGACTCATCAAGTGATAGTGAAATTGTTAAAATGTATGTAGAATCTTTTAAAGAAGAATTTGGTGAAGTACCTGATATTTGGTCTGCCCAAGCCTATGATGCTTTAAATATACTAGCTTTAGCTATTAGTAGAAACAAAACTAATAGTAGTATAGAAATACGAGATATAATTGCGAAAATTAAAAATTATAATGGTGTATCTGGTAAAACTTCTTTTGATGAAAACGGAGATGTTTATAAACCACTGAGATTTTTGATTGTTAAGAATGGTGAATTCGTGAATTACGGTAATTAAGGAATAATTTATGAAAAATTCTATAGAGCAATCTTTATCAGAAAGAGATAAAGCTCTTAAAAAAGCGTCAGTAATATTTGAAAAAAAAGTGATAAATCATTTCCAGTATAAAAACAAAGCATTGGATATTGGAACAGGAAAGGGAAATACAACATTTGTTTTATCAAAATATTTTAATAAAGTTGTTTCAATTGATAATGATAAGAAAAGTCTGAATATTTCTAGAAAAAAAGCTCAAGAAAAAGAATTAAAAAACATCGAATTTATTAAAATGGATG
>JACNFI010000041.1 GCA_014384665.1 Candidatus Cloacimonadota bacterium | reverse complement strand
GTGTTAATCTTACGCAAGGAGTTAAGTACCATCTCTATACAGTAAGAATGACTATCACTGATCCTTCTGTAGAGTCTGATTTATATTGGGATCAAGTTAATTCAGCTTGGTGGAACGCACGTTTTCAACTAATTACACCAACTTATTATGGCAATGGCGATGTAACCCTACCGGTAGAACTCTCTATATTCACAGCACAATATCTCAACAATGTTCCAACGCTTTATTGGGTAACACAAAGTGAGACAGACAATCTCGGTTGGTTTATCTACAGAAATACGGAAGAGGATTTCACAACTGCTGAAAGAATAACTGATTATTTAATTGAAGGTTATGGCACGACTTCAGAACCTCATCATTATATTTATGAGGATGTTGAATTGGATGGAATTCAGGGAGAAACTGATTGGTATTGGATTGAGAGCGTGGATTTAGGTGGAGCATTTCATAGATATGAGCCTGCTATAGTAATAATTCAAGGGACTCCAGAGCCATTACGAGACACATACAATACCGAAACAATATGGGCTTTATCAGAATAAGCCGAATCCTCTTGCAGGATGTTCAACAAAGATAAGTTTTCTTCTTCCA
Organism: Candidatus Cloacimonadota bacterium; assembly: GCA_014384665.1. Lineage (GTDB taxonomy): Bacteria > Cloacimonadota > Cloacimonadia > JGIOTU-2 > JGIOTU-2 > JACNFI01. Next base: position 32,376 of record JACNFI010000041.1, on the reverse strand, counting down.
AAAACAGCAAGAGCAGAGGTAAAGATATACAACATTCGTGGTGAGCTGGTAAAGGATTTATACAAAGGAACAGCTTATGGAGATGATGAAGTGGGTATTCCCTGGGATGGAAAAGATGAGAATGGAGTTGAACAATTAACAGGAATATATCTTTATCAATTACAGGTGAATGGCAATCTATATGAAACTAAGAGGCTTATATTGATAAAGAAGGCGTCACATTAAATTCATCCTTTGGGACAGATATTCCGAATTCTCCACAATATGTTGTAGTGGAGATAATTAGAAATAATATTATAATTTTTTTGAATCATATATCAAAATATATATATACATTACATTAAGGAGAAAAAATGAGAGTAATATTTGTATTTTTGTTATGCCTTTTGTTAATACTACCCATATTACTATTTGCTGATGTAGGTATTGAATTTACCTTTGCTAATGGAGAAATAACAACAAGTGAAGATACGACTTTTTATGAGTTTGATGTAATGGCTGCTGCAAGTGAAGTAGGTACTAAAATAGGTACAGGTATTGCTTTAATAAATTATAATACTGCTGGCTTTGGAGCAAGTATTTATACAAATGGGAAAGTGACAGTTACAAAGGGAACACTCACAACTACACAAGGTCCACCACTATATATTCTTATTGTAAATGACAACCAAACATACAGGTTGGCTATTACATTTGAATATACATCTGTTTCAGGCTGGGGCAATGATTTGCCTGATACTGCCACTCAATTAGTGCATGTTAAGATAGAAATTGCAGATCAAACGGAAACAGCTGGTTTAAGTTTTGAAGAATCTTTAATGAGTGATCAGCAATATTATGATGATAATACTACTAAATATAATCCTGTAATAGCTACTGATATTGATAATTCAACCCTTCCAGTTGAACTTGCAGCTTTCACAGCCACTTATGTTACTGAATATGATTATATTTCCATTTGCTGGCTCACTGCCAGCGAGACAGATGTAATTGGATTCAACATTTATCGTAATACAGATGACGCATTTGAGACAGCAATAAAAATCAATGTTGCTCTAATTCCCGGACATGGCACTACTTCTGAACTGCAGGAGTATAACTTTATTGATGATAATCCTGTAGAGCTTGATATGACTTATTATTACTGGTTAGAATCAGTTGAACTTGGTGGTGAGATAAGTGTTTATTCTTCTATCAGTATCACACCTGAGGATGGTAGCGGTGGTTACATAGATGCGTTTACTGAGAATACATTAGTGAATTATCCTAACCCATTTTCAACTTTAACAACCATAAAATATGCAATCAAGGGTAGACTGATAACAGAGCCAGTAGAAATCAGAATCTACAATATTTCTGGACAGTTATTACAAACTATTGAAGCCAATAATGGAATAGCATTATGGGATGCTGGTAATCTTCCAACAAGTATCTATTTTTATCAGCTTAAGACCCTTAGTTACACTGAAATCAAAAAGATGACACTAATCAGATAAGAAGCAAGTAGCTGAAGATATAAGACCAATCCGACAGCACTGACTTGTTCTCAACTTGTTGGGATAAGCGGGGTTGTCGGATTGTTAATATTGAATATTTAAATTATGAAATATTTGACAGATAAAAATCAAGTTACGAGTTACGAGTTACGGGTTACGAGTTACGGGTTACGGGTTACGGGTTACGGGTTACGGGTTACGGGTTAAGATTTATCTACCATAAACTTATGTGTCAGAAAAAAAGGAAATTCCTATGCAATCTAGTTAATTGGTAACTATTTTTCTTTTAAAATTTGATATAGTAGTTGTGCAAATTGCAATTATATCTATTGAATTTGATAATCAAACTTTATAACAAATAAACTAAATTAATAATTTATTTTTTCTTCCTCCTCAAAATATGTCTAATTGTATGCAGGATAAAGACTATCATAAATACTTTCATACCTTTTATGATTAATTTTGTTTTATCAATTATCTCAACAAATTTAGCATTATCATCTTTGATTTCAATATACCCAACAGGATTGACATCAACTTTCATTCCCATTCCACCACCTTTTCCTTTTCTGCCTTTTCCTCTTTTCTTATTCTCATCTGTTTCCACTTCTTCAAGAGTTTCAGATTCTTTTTCTGGCTTTCCTTCCATTTCACCGAAACCACCTCCTCCTCCACCCTGGAATTGAATAGAGGCAACAGGAATTATTGAGACATTATCAACTTTTTTGGTATCACCAAAGATAGATTTAATATTTGCTGTTTTCTCAATATTTTCCTTAATTTCAGCGATTAATTTTTTAATTTCCATTCTTTCCTCCATTTTTTTATTAGAAATCTCACAAAAACCAACAAAAAACTATATAAATATAAAAAATCCTTTTGTGTCTTTTTGTGTGATTTTGTGGCTAATCATTTAGCTTATTTTTTTCTTAATATTCTTTAATAACCCACCACTTTCAATAATTTCTCTCATCTGTTTTGGTAATGGTGGGAATTGAAAAATTTTGTCTCCTATTTTTAAATTACCATTTCTTTCGTCAATTTCTATGCTGAAACCTTCTTTATAATAATCAACAGCCTCCGGGCATTCTATTAGAAGTAATCCCTGATTTGTTGCACTTCTATAAAATATACGAGCAAAGGATTTGGCTATTATAGCTTTTACACCAACATATTTTAATCCAACTGCAGGCTGTTCTCTTGAGGAGCCACAACCAAAATTTTCACCAGCAAGAATCACATCACCTTTTTGAACTTCTTTGGGAAAGTTTACATCTAAATCTTCAAAAAGATGCTCTTTAATGAATTCAAGGTCTGATGATTCATAAGTATATTTTCCCGGAAACATCAAATCAGTATTTATATTGTCTTTATTATAAAAAAAAACTTTCATCTTATTTTTTCATTAATAACATTTTTAAAATTTGGTCTGAAATTTATGTATTATGGCTTTCCAACACAAAAATAGGTAAAACCATTTGCTCTGGTTTTTTGAGGATCATACTGGTTTCTACCATCAAATATTACCTTTTGCTTCAAAGCATTTTTTATTCTTTCAAAATCAGGATGACGGAATTGATGCCATTCAGTAATAAGAACTAAAGCATCAGCATTCTTCAATGCTTGATATTGATCTTCAGAATAGCTAATACTTGGATTATCTCCAAAAATTATTCTTGCTTCATTCATTGCCTGTGGGTCATACGCCTGGATTTTTGCACCTTTCTTAATCAGTTCATTAATAATAATGCTTGAAGGTGCTTCCCGCATATCATCTGTCATCGGTTTAAATGAAAGTCCCCAGATTGCAAATGTTTTTTCTTTTAAATCGTCTCCAAAATGAGAACAGATTTTATCAACAAGAACAAATTTTTGTCTTTCATTCACTTTCTCAACTGATTCTAAAACAGATGAAGATGAATTGTTCTCTTTTGAAATCTTTATTAACGCTCTTATATCTTTTGGAAAACAAGAGCCACCGTATCCTACACCTGGATAAAGAAATTTATAACCAATCCGACTATCCGAACCGATTCCCATTCTTACATCTTCTACATTGGCTTCTACCTTCTCACATAAATTTGCAATCTCATTCATAAATGAAATTTTTGTGGCAAGTATTGCATTAGCAGCATATTTTGTCATTTCAGCCGAGCGGATACTCATAAAGATAATTCTATTAGTCTGGAAAGTAAATGAAGAGTAAAGGTCATTCATAACACTCTTTGCTTTATCGCTATCAGTTCCGATAATAACTCTATCAGGTCTCATAAAATCTTCAATAGCCATTCCTTCCTTTAAAAATTCAGGATTAGAAACAACATCAAACTTGTAATCTAATTTGCATTTTTTCATTTCAGACAAAATAGTTTTCTTCACCAAATCAGCAGTGCCAATTGGAACTGTAGATTTATCAACAATAACTTTATAACCATTTATGTATTTACCGATATCCTTTGCAACTGCAAGAATATATTGCAAATCAGCAGAACCATCTTCATCTGGTGGTGTTCCAACTGCGATAAAAATCACTAATGATTCTTCAACTGCCTTTTGTATATCTGTTGTAAAAGTTATTCTCGCTCCCTCAACATTTCTATCAACCATTTCCTTTAATCCGTATTCAAAAATGGGTATTTCACCTTTATTAAGCATCTTAATCTTTTCCTGATTATTATCAACACAAATTACCTTATTGCCCATTTCTGCTAAACATGTGCCTGTGACTAATCCTACATATCCTGTGCCTATTACTGCTACTTTCATTATTTAATTTCCTTTCTACTTTGTTTATTTTGGAAAAACTCAATAGTTTCTTTTATTCCATTTTTTAGTGTTGTTTTTGGATACCAGTCTAGAATTTTGTTTGCTTTTGAAATATCAAGACAACTTTTATGAATATCACCGGGTCGTGCTCCCATTCTTTTAGGTTTAATTTCTGAATTCATCAACTCCGCAATCTGATGATAAAGAGTGCCAGTTGTGGTTTCTGTATTAATACCGATATTGACAACCTCATTATCGCCTCTTTCAAGAGCGATTAAATTTGCTTTTACCACATCACCAACAAATACATAATCACGAATCATTCCATCAGGATTTTCCGGGTAAGTATAAAGATTGGATGATTTACTTTGCAATATATTTTCAATAAATATTGAGACAACCCCAGCTTCTCCGTGAGGAATTTGACGAGGACCATAAACATTTGAATACCTAAGAACAAGATAATTTAATCCAAACTCATGATTATAATAATGTAGGTATTTTTCAACTGAAAACTTTGCAATTGCATAAGGTGAGACTGGTTTGGGAACATAATTTTCTGTTGTTGGATACTCATCTGCATCTCCATAAATTGCACCACCGGTTGAAGAAAATATTACTTTTTTAATATCATATTTTACAGAATTCTGCAGAATATTAATTGTTCCTAATATATTTACTTCTGCATCAAAAATAGGGTCTTTAGTAGAAACTGGGACACTAATTTGTGCCGCATGATGATTTACAATATCCGGTTTTTCAGTTTTGATAATATTTTCTAATTTGCTGTCACAAATATCAATATGATAAAATTTTGCTTTCGGATTTATATTATCTCTATTGCCTGTTGATAGATTATCAACAATTACAACCTTATGACCTTGCTCAATATAAGCATCTGCAATATGTGATGCAATAAAGCCTGCTCCGCCTGTGATAAGTATTTTCATTCTCTCTCCATAATATTTTAGCCACGAAATCACACAAAAATACACAAAAAATTATATAATTTTTTCAAAATATAAATCTTTTAAACTTGCATTTCTTTTTAGACCAGAAAGTCTATAATAAATGCAAAGAACATATTAATTTAACAAAGAATGAAAACTAATCATAATAAATATTTATGCTACTTTTCCCTCAGCAGTAAAATTTCTATTGAAGGTTATTCATTGTTAAATAAATTTACTTGAAATTAAATTTTTGAACAACTGTATAAATCGGTCCTGAAGCTGTCAATTGACTTTTGAATAGAGTAAGTTCTTTACACATTATAGTTTCTGAAATAGGTTTAATTTTCTTTATAATGGTTTCCCAATTTGCATTAACAGAATATTTTATGCGACCAAGAGTAGCATGTAGTTTTAAAGGACGATTAGATTTCTCAAATCCAAAATTTTTAAGTATTTTCTCAACCTCATAAAAAATTTTATTTGCAGTATCACTGTTCTCTATCATATTATACCAGATAATTCTGGGACGATGTAAGTTTGGCACTATTTCTAATTTTCCCAAAGAGATAGAAAATGAGTAAAATGTTCTTGAAATAATTTTAACTTGTCTGCTTAAGTCATCCAGGATATTGGGATTAACTTCACCCAAAAATCTGAAAGTAATATGAAGGTTTTCCTTTTCAACCCACTTTATACCTTTGGGGATTTCTCTTCGTAAAATAGAGACATTTTGTGCAACAATATGTTTAATCCTTTCAGGAAAAGCAAAAGCAAAAAACAGTCTCATTATCTCTTATATCCTATCATCTGCAAGAATTCTTTTCTCTTTTTAATATCTTTTTTACCTTCAACACCTTTTGGAGAATAGCCATCAATAACACCAAGAATTCCACAACCTTGTTCGGTTTTTGCAATAATAACTTCAACAGGATTTGCAGTTGCACAAAAGATATTTACCACTTCATAACAGCCTTTTAGATTGTTCAGAACATTTATTGGGAAAGAATCTTTTAAGATAATGATAAACGAATGTCCTGCGTCAAGATTTTCCATATTTTTCACTGCAATTTTTTTAAGTTCTTCATCAGTTCCATCTGTGCGAATTAAACAGTCTTGAGATGCTTCACAAAATGCAAAACCAAATTTAATACCCGGGACAGAATTTACCATAACTTCATAAATATCTTCTACACTTTTGATAAAGTGGGACTGCCCTAAAATAATATTACAATCTTCTGGAAATTCTAAATTAACTGATTTTATCTCCACTGTTTCTCCTAAATTTCACTGAACTGACACTTCTCACTATTATTTATAAATGCATTTTCAAGGAATTATCTCATTTATCTTAAAAATTTGATTTCTATACGGTTTGTCAAACTTTACATTATTTAATTTCTCATACTTTATATATTGAATTCATTATTCAATAAATAATTGACAAAAAATTTTCATAATAAAAATTATTAAACTATGGCTAATCAAAATATTGGAGTAGGGAGCAGGCAAAAGCAAATACAAAAGTCTTGGCTTTCTCCACAAATGATTATCACAGCAGAATTGTTGCAGAAGCCAATCTTGGAATTGGAAATCTCCTTAAAAAAAGAACTTCGCTGTAATCCTTTTCTTCAAGATATAAAAGAAGAATCAGAAGAATTTGATTTATCTAAAGAAATTGAAGAAAACAGCCCAGAGCTCCAATCTGACGAAAATGAAGATTATGATTTGACTGAAGAAATACAGGAAATAAACAAAATATTAAATGATTTAGATGAAATCCAAAATACTAAATTTGAATTTGAACCCAACAATAAATCAATACCTGAATCGTACAAATTTGAATATTATGAAAAAGAGCGGGAAAGTTTATGGGATATATTTAATAGACAAATAAAAGAATTACATCTAAACAAGAATGAGCAGGAATTTGCTGATATATTATTAAATAGCATAGATAAGAATGGTTATCTTCATACAGATTTGGAAGACCTTGCTGAGAATTTTTCTCTCACTATTTCCCGAGCAGAGGAAATTCATTCAATGATTATGGGAATTTATCCAAGAGGAATTGGTGCAAGAAATCTCGCAGAATGCCTTATTGCTCAACTGGATGATAATGAAACCAATAATGGTATTGTGATTGAAATAATAAAAAATGATCTGGATTTATTGCAAAACCTAAAATATAATAAATTATCAAAAAAATATAATATGTCTTTAGATGAAATTCTCATAATTAAAGAAATTATCAGTCATCTGGACCCTAAACCTGGTCGTAGTATCTCTTCTAAAACTTTATCTTATATCATCCCAGACATTATAGTTAAAGAAATAGATGGAAAATTAGAGATTATTATTAATGATAAAAACATTCCTGAATTAGCAGTTAATCAGGAATATGCAAGGCGGTTGATTGCTAAAAGTCACAACAAAGTAAGTACAATAAAATATATCAAATCAAAACTACTATCAGCAGAAAACTATGTTAAGGCTGTTTGGATTAGAAGAGAAACTTTACATAAAATCACCAATGAAATTATTCGTAGTCAACCTTCATTCTTTAATGAAGGAAAAAAATCATTATCTCCAATGACTTATGATGATGTGGCAAGACATGTTAATAGAGATATATCCACTATAAGCCGTGTAGTAAAAGATAAATACATTGATACACCATTTGGCGTTTATCCATTGAGGTGGTTCTTTACTAAAAAAGTGGGTGATACTTCATCACAAATAATTAAAAAGGAAATTAGCAAAATAATTGATAATGAAAATAAATCAAAACCGCTGAGCGATAAAAAAATTAAAGATTTATTAGCCAAAAAAGAAATAGATATTTCTTTGAGGGTTGTTACAAAATATCGTAACCAATTGGGAATATCTGTTAGTAGATTACGAAAAAAAATAGGTAGTATCTCCGAGATTTAATAAATACAAATGATATAAACTTATTCTGATTATTACAATATGAAACATTTCTGTCCTGACAAAACGAGATACAAAGGAACATGAAAATTGTTGAATTCGTTGGCTGGAGCAGATATAAAAAATACAATAAGTCTCTATGAAAACTAAAGAGGAATTAATCAGAAAAGTAAAGAAAGGTCTTATACCCAGCCATATTGCTATTATTATGGATGGTAATGGCAGATGGGCAAAGCTTAGAGGCTTATCTCGTATAAAAGGACATCAGGCAGGAGTGGAAGCTGTTAGAGGTGTAGTTGATACTTCAGGCCATCTGGGCATTAAGTATCTTACACTATATGCATTCTCAACAGAAAATTGGCGACGACCCGAAAAGGAAGCCAAAGCTGTTCTTACTCTTATAGAAAATACTCTGATTAGAGAAATCAATAATCTGGCAAAAAATAATGTAATAGTACATTTTATTGGCTCACAAAAGGATTTGAGTAAAAGATTTATCAAGAAAATCAATGATTCCTATCAAAGAACAAAAAACAATACCGGCTTAAACTTAATATTAGCAATTAACTACGGTGGCAGAAATGAGATTTTGGAAGCAGTTGAAAAGATGTTACAGAAGCAAATCAACAAACTTACAATTGATGAATTCTCTAATTATCTTTACACAAGTAAATTTCCAGACCCGGATTTAGTTATACGCACCAGTGGAGTGATTCGGCTTAGCAATTTTCTGATATGGCAGACGGCTTATTCTGAATTGTGGTTTACAGATACCCTCTGGCCAGATTTTACTCCAGAAGAATATATGCAAGCAATATTAGATTTTCAAAAAAGAACTCGCAAATTTGGCGGTGTCAAATAACACACAAAGCTTATTTATAACAAAATATGAAACCCCTTGCAGTAAGAACATTATGTGCTTTTTGTTTTGGTCCATTTCTATTAATAGGCGCCTGGCTTGGAGGAATTTACCTTCAAATTCTTATTAGTATAATATCTGTTTTAAGTATAATAGAATTCTATAAACTTGTCAAACAAAAGAAAAAAATTCAATTAAATTTTACTTTTCTAATAATTACAGCATTATTAATCAACTGGTATGTTTTTTTTATTGGTTTGAATAATATAATATTTATTTATATTTTAATCTTCACTCTAACACTAATCTTTGATGTAGTTAGGGATTATACAAGTCAATCATCTGAAAGGGTTGCATATACAATTTTTGCTTTATTATACATCCCACTATTATTAGAATTTATGTTTCTCATCAGAAAATTAGAAAATGGAAATCTACTTTTGATTTTACTTATGATTTTAGTTTGGATAACAGATACAGCAGCTTATTTTGTGGGAGCAAAATTTGGCAAGCATCGTAACATTTTTAAAGCAAGTGAAAAGAAATCCCTTGAGGGCTTTCTTACTGGAATATTATCTGCTTTTGTATTTGCTTACTTACTCAATATAATCATAAATGCTATCTGGAAATTTTACCTGCTTACAGATTGGAAAGATATAGTTGCCTACGGAATTATAGTCGGTATTATCGGACAATTAGGGGATTTGATTGAATCCAATCTAAAAAGAGACTTTCAGGTAAAAAATACTTCTAAGCTTCTTCCCGGACATGGCGGCATTCTTGATAGATTTGATAGTCTTATGATTAGTGCTCCTTTTCTATATTTTTATTTTATTTTTATCAGGTAATAAATGTCAAAAAAGAAAATCGCACTTTTAGGAGCAACAGGTTCAATCGGTAAATCTACTATCGAAGTAGTAAAAAAACACTATGATAAATTTGAAATTGCCCTGGCAACTGCACACAAAAACCACAAAATTTTATTTGAGTATGCTGAAAAATTAAATATCCCCTATTTAGCTATTACAAATGAAAAACTAAAATCTAAAATAAATACCAATAAAAAAATCTATTTTGGGGAAGATAAATTATTGGAACTCTTGAACAACCTAAATTATGACATTCTACTAAATGCTGTTGTTGGGTCCGCGGGTTTAAGATATACTGTTGCTGGTTTGAGAAGTAAGCACAATATTGCTTTAGCAAATAAGGAATCTTTGGTAATGGCTGGGGATATTATTATAAAGATGGCAAAAAAGAACGAATGCCGATTAATACCAATTGACAGTGAACACAGTGCTATTATGCAATGTTTGCTTGGAAATTCCTTATCATCCCAGATAAGAAAAATAATTCTCACAGCTTCAGGAGGTCCATTTAACAATTGGAAATTGGAAGATTTTGATAAAATTAAACTAAAAGATACACTTAAGCATCCCACCTGGAAAATGGGAAAAAAGATTACGATTGATTCTGCTACAATGGCTAACAAGGGTTTAGAAGTAATTGAGGCTCATCATCTCTTCGGTTTGAAATATGAACAGATTGAAGTTGTTATCCATCCACAATCCATAATACATTCTATGGTTGAATTTATAGATGGGTCTATTTTATCACAGATGAGTTATCCAGATATGAAAATTCCGATTCAATTTGCCCTTTCTTATCCTGAAAGAATTCCAGCCTCAGCTCAATTTACAGATATAACATCATTGCCAGACCTGACATTTCATAAAGTTGATTATGATAAATTTCCGATTTTGAAAATTGCTTATCAGGTTGGGAAAGCTGGTGGGATTATGCCTACAATCTTTAATGCTTCAAATGAAGCTGCAGTATCACTTTTTTTAAGAGAAAAAATAAAATTCAATGATATTTATAAGATTATTGAGAAAAGTTTGAATAAATCCAATATTGCAAATCCTGACCTTGAAACGATTTTGTCTATTGATAAAAAAGTCAAAAAAGAGATTTTGGCAACCGCTAATTTACGCGAATTAACGCGAATATAATTATAATAGAGCAAATCAAAACCATCCCAGTTGAATTACAAACAGATTCAACGGGATAAATCGCGAAGGTTTATAACCATTCGCAAGTTTTTACTGACTAATTGGAAACCAACAAATATACCAGTTCACCAGTTTACTAATTTACTAAATATATGGGTTCTGCAAAATTGCATTTTCATGTCATTCCAAACTCTCACAGATGTCATTCCCGACCGTGCCCAACTTGATTGGGTATCGGGAATCCATATAGAGTGAAGACGCAGTAAAAGACAGGTTGTAAGGAATGGATTCCCGTTTTCACGGGAATGACACTTGTCTTGACGAAGCAAGCCATAGCCAGAAATAAAGTGAAATTACTCATTTTGCAGAACTCATACTAAATATAATAATGGAGAAAATCTCAAATAAACCTTTTATTCCGATTACATTCTTTTTTACAATAGGTATAGTTTTTTCTGAAAATATTTATATTTCTTTTATGTGGTATTTGGCTTTGTTTATTTGTAGCCTTTTATTCCTTCTTTTTAGCAAAGTCAAGCCAACTTATATTTTATTTTTTCTGCTTATTTTATTTGGAGCGTTTCGGTTTTCAATATCATCAAACCATCCAACAAATCATATCTCAAAGATAATTAACAAATTGGGTAATGAGAAGTTAAATATATCAGGCTTTATTGATGAGGAGCCGATATACCATTCAGGTAAAACAAGATTTGTATTATCCATTCAAAAAATTGAAGAAACTGAAATTTGTGGCAAAATCCTTGTCCGAGTTAATGGGAAATCTTATGCCAATTATGGTGACAGAATCAGCATTTATGCGAGTATTCAAAAGCCATATAAAAATAACAATCCTTACAGTTTCAACTACAAAGAATATCTGGAAAATAAAGGTATATATGCCACAGCTTTTATATATTCAAATTCTATTACAATTGAAAATCAAACCAAAAATCTCTATTCAATTCTTGTAATTGGTCCTCGAAAATGGTTAAGAAACCGAATTGACAATCTCTTTTCACAAAAATATGCAGGATTTATCAAAGCAATTCTATTAGGAGAGAAGGATGCTCTGGATAAAAACATCAAAGAAGATTTTGCTAATTCTGGTTTGAGTCATATCTTAGCAGTCAGCGGACTGCACACGGGGGTGATTGCTTTAATCCTTCTTACAATTTTGCAAGTAATAATACGAAAACGAAACTTAGCTCGCATCTTAACTATTCTTGCTCTTTTATATTATGTTTTACTTTCACATTCTGCACCTTCAGTTCAACGTGCTGTGATTATGATAAGCCTTCTTTTATTTTCCAAAATCTTACAACGGAAAACAGAAAATGTTAACATCCTATTTGCAGCAGGATTTATAATTTTACTGATAAATCCTCAGCAGATCTTCAGTGTGGGATTTCAATTCTCATTTCTCTCAGTTTTTGCAATATTGGTTATCTACCCAATCTTCTCCAGAGTAATTTATGGTCTTTATGAAAAATATAAACCTGCTTATTGGCTTTTAAATCTGATGATGATAAGCTTTGTTGTACAATTAGTGCTTGCTCCCCTAACTGTATATTACTTTCATAAAATTGCTTTTGGTGGAATAATTGCAAATGTGATAGCCATTCCTATTATTTCCATTATTTTACCTCTGTCTATTCTTGCCATCTTCTTTCCTCTTGCAAGCATAAATGTTTATTATATTGCGGCAAATAGACTTCTTTTAAATTTACTTTTTTCAATTTCTAATTTTGTAAGTTATAAAAGGATTTTACTTTTTGACTTTCTAAATGTTGAAATTTGGCAGGTGATTTTTGTATTCATAATTTTTGTTCTTCTAATTCTAATATGGAAAGAGAAAAACAGGATATCCAGAAAATTTGTTTACATTTTGACATCTACATTCCTTATCTTTGGTTTAATATTCCTTCCAGCATTTTTATACTCACCTCGAGTAGAACTCACAATTCTGGATGTTCAAACTGGAGATGCAATTTTTCTTAAAACACCTTCAAAAAAAAACATTTTGATTGATACTGGAAATAAGACTAATAAGATTGATTTTGGTGAAAAAGTTGTTTTACCTTTCTTGCAAAGCAAACAGGTGAGAAAGCTTGATTTACTCGTTCTTACTCATCCTCATGCAGACCATATTGGAGGGGCAGGTTATCTTTTAGATAAAATTAAAATTAAATCTATCTTGATGCCAGAATGTGAATATAATTCTTCACTCTACTATAATCTATGCAGAAAAATTGAAGCAAAAAATATTGAAGTTATTTATGCGGATACATCACTTGCCTTTGATGAATTTTCACAGATGAAAATCAAATTACTTTTTCCATATTCAGAATTTTCCACCAAAAATATTAATAACTATTCTATAGTACTGAAATGTGAATATAAAGATTTTTCTTTTATTCTTACCGGTGACGCCGAGAAAGAGGTTGAAAACTGGCTTTGTGAAAAATATAGTGCAGGATTGGACATTGATGTTTTGAAAGTCTGTCATCATGGTAGTAATACTTCTTCTACAAATAAATTTTTAGAATTAACTTCTCCGGAATTCGGTGCTATTTCTGTTGGAAAATTTAACCGCTATGGTTTGCCAAGTGATAAGACTTTAGATAGATTGCATAAACATAATGTCAGATTTTTTCGCACAGATGAAGATGGTGCAATTATTTTCTCTTCTGATGGTGAGGATTTAAAGATTAAAACTATACTGTCAGAAAAAGAAATCTTTATTACTGATATTTAATGGCATAAAAAAAAGCCGCCGGGGAGGCGGCTGTATCCCGATAACATCGGGATAAAGGAGGGAATTAGAAGATACATAATTAATATATAAATTGTACACATTCTCTCTTTATCCTATTTCCACTTGTAAAAATCTTATAAGGCGCAAGCAAAATGTTGGGAATGAAGAAGATAAATATTAGTAATTATTCGAAAGAATGTAGTATAAAAACCACTAATTTACTATTTTGTGATTAACTGTGTATTACTTTTAAACCAAAGTCCGAGTGCTGATTTCGATGTTTTTTCATCTTCAATACTAATAGCTAAATTAACTATGTCATCTTGTGAAATTTCAGGAATAAGAATATAGTCATTCTTTTCTAAAAACAATATTGTAGAGGCCATACCGGTTCTCTTATTACCATCGTGAAATATGTGATCTTTAATAATATAATAAGCGTAAGCACTTGCTTTTTCAAATAAAGAATGATGAAGCTTTTTGCCAAAATATGAAGCATCTACAGAATGTAAAAGATAGCTTAGTGAATTTTCATTAGCTATATTTAAATCACCTTTGAAATAAATACCACCATAATAATTTACAAATTGGAAATTCAACTCAAGAATATCGTTTCTTGAGAGATATTTTATTACCTTTTTGCTAGTTTTTGCCACGCTTTTGAAAATCTGTCTACTTGAGGACTCACAAAGTAAGCTGTGTCATCAATTATATCTGTTGTATTGGATAAATTAAATTGTGGATTGGAAATGGATGGTGGAGAAATTTCATAGTAAATATGTACTACCGGAAAAATTTCTTTTCCTGATTCACTATAAGGTTCAGTTTTGATTATATCCCGATTTATATTCATGATAATTTCCTCTCTTTAATTCTTTTCAAGTATTTTTATATATCCTTTACTTTTTATCCACTTAAAACCACTATATCCTGTTATCACTGCTATGTCAACAGGTTCACTCACCGTTGGAATCATATTTGCAAATTTCTGAAATTTTGCTGTTGTTCCTATCAAAAAGTCGATATATTCTACAGCATCTTGCAAAGAAAAGCTTGCATATAGTGCTCCTTTACCCATTTCTTTTCTTAACTCCCAGAGTTTTTTAACTACATAACCTTCTCCCCCAAAACTGCATCCAATCTTATCTTTTACTTCAGTTTTAATATTCTTACCTAGGTAAACAGTAACCGTTTGTCCCCAGGGCTTTGATTCCTCATCAAATCCCACGAGTTGAAACCCTAATGGGATAAAACTATCAGGTGCTTTTTCAATATCCTTGATTTGTTTTTTTAATTCATTATGAAAATATTTTCCTAAAGCATCTGCAAGTTGAGATACCTCTGTAAAATTTTCCCACTTCTTGTTATTACTTTTAATATGGTTATATATTGTTATACCATTGATTATAGACATACCGTAAAAACCAACTCCGAAATTTTCTCTTATAGGGAATAACTTTTGTGCAGTGGGAAAATTAGCTACAGGAATACGAATCGGAGGTCCTGGTAGGTCTTTAAGCAAAATTCTCTTACCACATTTTGGGCATTTGGTCTCTATGTTACCTTTAAATCTCAAATTAGAGTGAGTTGTTGATAAACTATCAGCTCCAATTGCAATACCATCTGGTACTCTTACTGATATAACTAATGTCATTTATCCTCTCTTATATTTATTACAGATTATAAAAATGTGTTCATTTATTATTAAACTTTTTAAAAATATAATAAAAATTTTCTATTTTTATTTATACTTAACTTTAAAATTTAATTATTTGTCAAGTTTTTTAGCCAATAAATATATGATATGGAAAAAAAAAGCCGCCGGGGAGGCGGCTGTATCCCGATAACATCGGGATAAAGGAGGGAATTATGAGAAACCTATTTAATTTTCTTATATTTTTTATGTCAAGTTTTTTTTTATTTTTTTTTATTTTATAAATTTTTAATATTTGTTACAAATCATTTTTATTCTATGGTCATTATAACTCTAATCGACTGTTAATAGATTATTATATATAATTCTAAATAGTATCTGTCCGTAAACTCATTTTTTAGACCTTCTGAATGGTTGGATCCCCAATTCAATTGGGGATTCGGAATGGTTTTGTAGAGCGAATCAACCATTGCGAAGGCCCATCCCCAATTAAATTGGGGACCATTCGCAAGGATCTGATTTTACGGACAGACACTAAATAATTCGTGATTATATTTATTAGTGATGAAAGTGAACATTTATTTTTTTGTCTTGAGAAACTGCGATTGCTGACTGAGTTTGTGTTGTAAGTGAATTAAAATATTCAAGATGTCGTCTCATATCTTTTAACAATAGGTCTGCCATATCATGGCTAAAGCCTTCTTTAACAACCACTCTTTCCACCACCATATCACTAATATTATCAGGCATTGGATATGCGGGGACAAGCCAACCTCTGTCTCGTAATCGTTCAGCCATATCATAAAGTGTCCAGTTCTTCTGTGGTTCTTTCAATGTCCAACAAAATACAGGAATGTCGCTTCCATTAGAAATCAATTTAAAAGGTCCCATTTTTGCAATTTCTCCAGATAGATAGAGCGCAACTTCTTTACAAGTTTGCTGGATTTTTCTATAGCCCTCTTTTCCTAAGCGGAGAAAGTTATAATATTGAGCCACAATTTGGTTGCCTGGACGAGAGAAATTAATAGCAAATGTAGGCATCTTACCACCTAAATACTCTACATAGAAAATAAGCTCTTCAGGTAATTCATCCTTATCACGCCAAACAATCCATCCCAC
Organism: Candidatus Cloacimonadota bacterium; assembly: GCA_014384665.1. Classification (GTDB taxonomy): domain Bacteria; phylum Cloacimonadota; class Cloacimonadia; order JGIOTU-2; family JGIOTU-2; genus JACNFI01. Next base: position 15,831 of record JACNFI010000041.1, on the reverse strand, counting down.
ACCAGGATAAACTAAACCATACTTATGTCCAGAAGCATTAATGGATTTTACCCATTTCAAACGAAAATCCCATACAATGTCTTTTTGAATGAAAGGAGCAATAAATCCACCACTTGCAGCATCAACATGAATCGGAATTTCATAACCTGTTTCTGCATTGTATTTCTCAAGAGCGTTGTTGAGTGCTTTGATATCTTCGTATTGACCCGTGTATGTTATTCCCATAATACCTACAATACCGATGGTATTTTCGTCGCATAATTCAAGGGCTTTTTCTGGATCAAGTAGATAACATCCCTTGTCCATCGGGACATACCTCGGTTCAATATCCCAGTATTTTACAAATTTTTCCCAGCAAACCTGGACACCAATACTCATCACCAAATTGGGTTTGTCTGTTAATTTACCCTTTGCTTTCATTCTCTCCCGCCATTTCCACTTCAATGCCATTCCGCCTAGCATAGCTGCTTCACTGGAACCGATTGTAGAGCAACCAGTGGCTTCTTCATGGTCAGGAGAGTTCCATAATCGAGAAAGCATATTCACACAACGCATTTCAATTTCTGCAGTTTGTGGATATTCGTCCTTATCAATCATATTTTTATCAAATGTCTCAGCCATTAATTGTCTGGCTTCAGGCTCCATCCAGGTAGTAACAAATGTAGCCAGGTTGAGCCTTGCATTACCGTCAAGCATCAATTCATCATGAATAATATTATAGGCAGTCTTGGGAAGCATTTCGTTTTCGGGCATTTCATATTTCGGCACTGCCGTTTCTAATTCTCTGGAACCATAAGTAGGAGTAAGAACCTTCTCCTGCTCGCTTAATTCATGTAATTTTACTTTTTTTGATAACATCATAACTCCTTTCTAATTAATATTTTAACTTTTTATTTCCTTATTTTTAGGTATCCAGCTTGGTTTCTTAGCCATATTTATAATTATCGGAGCACCTACAAAAATAATAACTCCAATAATAAGAAAGAATACATAAAATGTTGGGCTGCCAACAGTAAGTTGAATGGGAGGAAAAAAACCTACAAAGAAAGCAAAGACAACTGCTAATAATCCTATACCTGCCACTATCCATAATCCTACCTTACCACCTGGAACTTTATAAGTTCGAACAACATCAGGTTGAGTGTATCTTAGCCTTATAGCTGAGCTATAAAGTAGAATATACATAACAAGGTAAAGGATTGCTGTTAAAGCAGTTAATAAGAAAAATGCACTACTAACATTCGGCATGACTACATATACAAGAGAAATTAAAGTTACAATTGCTCCTTGAATGAAAAGGATATGGGTTTGGACACCTGCCTTATTAGTATATTGCATAAAAGGAGGAAGGTCACCGTCTTTTGCAGTTGCTAATAAACCCTTACTCGGACCGGCTATCCATGCTAAAACTCCTCCTACTGCACCAAAAGTAACAAGAAATCCTATTATAGGAAGCAACCAATGAATGTGAAATTTAATGAGCAGGTCATCAAAACCCTGCATTATTCCTGCAGTAAGACTAATCTGAGATTTAGGCAAAACAGCAGCGACAGCCAATGAACCCAATACAAATACAATAATAATTATAAACATAGCCAGAAAAACAGCTTTTGGAAATTCTTTTTTGGGATTTTTTAGTTCTAAAACATGAACCGCCCCAACTTCCATTCCTGCAAATAGTAAAACTATCCCTGATAAAAATGCAATGCTTTTAAAATTATTGAAATTAGGAAAGAAATTTAATGTCTGACCTTTGCTAACATTTAAAAATTCCAGCGGATTACCTTGAATTAACCAGACAATGCCTAATATAATAATTAATAAACCAGGAACCAAAGTTCCACAAATGACACCAATTGAAGTTAACTTTCCTGAAGTCTTTGCCCCCCTAAAAGTCACAAATGTTGCTCCCCAATAGACTACAAGAATCACGAAAAGATTAAATATTTTATTATTTGCAAGAGCTGGCTCAAGAAATAAATATGATAAACTACCAGCAGCAAAAGCAAGCACAGTAGGATACCATATTACATTTTGAATCCATTGAAGCCAGATAGCTGTAAAACCCAATTTTGGTCCAAATGCTTCTCTAACCCAGCGATATACACCACCTGATTTAGGCCAACCAGTGGCTAATTCTGCAGAAATCAACGAAACGGGAACCAAAAACAACAACGAGGCAAATAAAAGGTAGAAAATCATTGATAATCCTTCCTTCGCCATCATTGGTAAGCCACGCAAACTCATTACTGCTGCAACATTCATCATTGCAAGAGCAAATACTCCCATTGATACTTTTCTTCCAATTTTTTTCTCTATCATTTTTTGTTCTCCTTTGAATCACATTTATTTCTGAATCTCCAACCCCAGATAAACTGGAAATCACAAATTTCAAATTACAAATATTTTACACCGTGAAATAATTTTTACAAAGCAAAAATTACTTCTTATTTCACGGGGCAGGTAAATTCCAAATTACAATTTTATAAACACCATCAAATTATCGGTCTCGGCGTCCAGATTGACACGAATATTATTTATAAGATACTACGCCTCGTCCGAGACATTGCTCGGAAGAGGTGGCCCCTGTGGTGCAGTTATAAAAAAAATAGATAAATTTTAAATGCGAAACTCGAAATTCGAAATTCGAAATCCGAATGTTCAAATGTTAAAAACAATGTATTCGGTTTTGGCGGGGCCAAGCCCCGACAGACTAGGTCCGTCTAGGCTCGGCTAAGCCGAGACTGGCTAAGCCTAAACAGAGACCCAGACTGGCAGGAATCTTGTTTTGGTTATTTGAATTTTGAAAATTTGAAAATTGTTTCGAATTTCGTTATTCGAATTTCGGATTTAATCATTATTTATTTAAACAGTATGTTACAAACATCGACAACATTTTGTCGATGTTGAATCTATAAGAGCCTATTAATCCTCTTTTTTTATTATTTCAATTGTGAAATTGGATGCAACTGCAGCTAAAGCTCCTATTGCAGCCCAAACAGGAAGTAAAACAACTCCAACTAATCCTACGGTTACAGGAATTTCAAGGTATGTTTTTCCTTCTTCATTCTTGATAATTATTCTTCTAATATTCCCTTGATGGATAAGTTCTTTAACTTTTTTTAATAACATTTCTCCCTTTACTCTGAATTCATCTTTTACATTTTCTTTCATCAATACTCCTTATCTTAAATTTAATGAGTTCTGCAAAATATGGAAAATTCACCTAACTTGTCATTCCCGTGTAAACGGGAATCCAGTAGAAATACTTGTCCTCACGAAAGTGGGGAAAGGTTTGTGGATTCCCAATCAATCCCCAATCAAGTTGGGAATGACAATATTGGGAATGACACGCGAATGCTATTTTGCAGAACTCATTAAATTTATTCAGTAAAATAACCAGCACCAACAACAAGTGTATCTTGTCCAACAACCACTTTTTTAACATAAACCAATTTCTTTGAAGGTTCAGTCTCTCCAGGTTTGGGCCACATATAATCCATCCAGCAATCATCTTTAGTTTTTAGTATTTCAAGTTCCTCGCGAATAAAATATTTCCCATTAGAATCCTGCAAATCATATAAATTTTGTCCTTCCAATTCCGGAAAAGCTGGATTTACCAATTCGTTTCCCTTGATATCTTTTACAAACACATAAGTATCCAGAAATATAAACTCGCTTGATTTTGCTCGTATTGTATCCAGAGATGTAATGCCAACTTTTTTAATCAGAACAATAACATCATTAACCTCTTCGACAATAAAACTTTTATCAATCTTAAGGTCATACAAGCCACTTCCAACAAGATAAGTTTTTCCGGATGGAGCAGTTACTCTTTTTACGAAAGTGCTTTTCCATGATGGTTCCTTTTTTTCTGGTTTGGGCCATTGATAATGAACCCAACCTTCACCCTTTTTACCTGATGCTGCATCAACAATCAATCTTCCTATCGGTTTTCCGTTAATATCTTTTAAATCAAGCATATTTTCACCTTCACCATCAAGGTTTGGTGGATATACATATCTCATTCCATCCAGACCCCATACGAAAATATACAAGTCATTGTGAAACCATTTACTATCTTTCTTTCTGAATTCAGGAAAACAATCTTCACCTTCCTTTTCTATCAATTCAACCGCTTTATTGACAAAAGTAACCAGTTCTTCGGTTTGAGTAAGTTCACTCTTTGGTTTCTTAGTTGTGCATGATGAGAGAAGGAATATTAGTAATCCTATTACTAATAAACCACTTATTATTAATTGCTTTTTTCTCATTTTAAGTTCCTCCGTATAGTTTCTTTGTAATGAGATCTGCAAAATAGATAATTTCACTTCATTTCTGGCTATGGCTTGCCTGTCTCGGCGTTGGCGAGTCAAGACGGGCTACACCAAGACGAGTGTCATTCCCGTGAAAGCTTGTCCTCGAGAAATCGGGGACGGGAATCCATTAAAATACTTGTCCCCACGAAAGTGTGGAAAAGATTTTGGATTCCGCATCAAGTACGGAATGACAAGAAAAGGGTATTTTGCATATCTCATTTTTTTGTAGATTATTTTTTCTTAACATAATTTATCAACTTATCAATCAAATCTTTTGATTTAATACCTTCTGCCTCAGCAGCAAAGTTCAGTAAAATGCGGTGTTGCAAAATCGGTGTTGCAACGAATTCAATATCTTCTATAGTGGGAGTATATCTACCATATAGGGCAGCTCTGGTTTTTGATGCTAAAATTAGGTATTGAGAAGCACGCGGTCCGGAACCCCAGTTGACCAATTTTTTCACAAAATCAGGGGCATCTTTTTCATTGGGACGGGAAATTCTGGCAAGTTCTACTGCAAATTTTAGAATGTGTTCAGATACAGGTATTTTGAAGATAAACTTTTGCAGTTTAGTAATTTCTTCTCCATCAATAACTTTATTGATTTTGGGGAATTCCTGGCTTGTGGTGAATTCTGCAATCTGCTTCTCTTCTTCATAACTTGGATAATCAATATCAATATGAAAGATGAATCTATCTAATTGTGCTTCTGGAAGTGGATATGTGCCTTCCTGCTCAATCGGATTTTGAGTGGCAAGAACAAAAAATGGAGGAGACAAAGGGAAAGTATTATTTCCTGCTGTAACTTCTCTTTCTTGCATAGCTTGGAGAAGTGCGGACTGCGTTTTTGGTGGAGTACGGTTTATCTCATCTGCAAGAATAACATTTGCAAAAATTGGACCTTTTACAAATTGGAAAATTCTTTTTCCTGTTGTTCTATCTTCCGTGAGAATATCCGTACCAGTTATATCTGAAGGCATTAAATCTGGAGTGAATTGGATACGACTGAATTTCAAATCCAGAGCTTGTGCAATTGTGCTGATTAGCAACGTTTTTGCCAATCCTGGAACTCCAACAAGAAGACAGTGTCCATTTGCAAATAAAGAGATAAGAAAATACTCAATTACTTTATCCTGCCCAATAATAACTTTGTGGATTTCTTTAATAATTGTTTCTCGTGATTTAGATAGATTTTCAATTGTTTGAACATCACTATCTGACAATATGTTTTCCATTTCATACCTCATACGATTTTTACTTTAAAAGTTAGATTGATATTATGTTGTCAAGAATAGAAAAGAAAATAAAAGACCTTTAAATTTTTGAATCTTGAAATTTTATATCACAGAATTGAATAATATTTTTCTTGACAAATAGGTTTTTCAAATATGAGTATAGTTAATGAGGTGATAGAAATGTTAAAACAGAGAGCATATTTAAAACTTTTACCCGAGCAGATAGCTGTTGCAATTTCACTACTCAGTGAAAAGGAGAAGAAGAAATTACTTAAATTAGTGCCTGATATTGAGAGATTTGTTCGTTTTCAATCACTTGATGAAATTCGTTATAGAAACAGGAATATACCACTAAAACAAGCAAGTGCAGATATAAAAGAAGCCATTCAATCAGTTAGAGAATAAAATGCTTAGATGCGTAATTGATACTAATGTAATTGTAAGTGGTGTTATAATTCCACAAGGTTATCCTTATCAGATACTAATTTTTTTCAATGACAAGCATAGAAAAAAGACCACTCTTCGAGTGAGAAAATTTTCAGTTAATAATAAGTTAGCAATTCCAAAATTCTAATTTCTAATGTCAAATAAAATGCCAAAACTCAAATGTCTAATCATTCATAATTCATCACAACTACGCTATGTATCAACTAAGATTTTTCAGTATCCATTTTTTGATTTTTAGTCATTTGAAATTTTATTAGAAATTAGATATTTGATATTTGTCATTTAAGCGAAAAATTTCACGACAACTTGTTGGTAAGTTTTGATTTATAAGTGCCTAAAGATGTGGGAGAAGGGAAAGTTTGTATTTGTAACTTCAACAGAAATAATTGAGGAAGTGATTCGTGTTCTCCACTATCCCAAGATTAAAAAGAGCTATAAACTTTCTGATTTAGATATTCAGAATGTAGAAATTTCATTAGGTCTTGATACAATGCTTGTTTCTGGAAAACTAAAAGTAGATAAGATCAAAGAGGACCCAGAAGATAACAAATTTCTTTCATGTGCATTGGAAGGTAATGCTGATTATATAGTAACTGGTGATAAACATTTGCTTAAAATTAAATCTTTTCATAATGTTCAAATAATAACCCCTAAATATTTTCTGATAAAGTATCAAAGAACGATTTAAGCAGAAATGATTTGGGAAAGTACATTTCATAATTTGAACATCACTATTTGAGAATATGTTTTCCATTTCATACCTCAAATGATTTTTACTTTAAAAGTTAGATTGATATTATGTTATCAAGAATAGAAAAGAAAATAAAAGACCTTGAAGGTTTTGGAAACCTTGAAGGTTAAATTCGCTATTGCTGGTTCAAGTATGTTGCTTGTGAGCCTGGGGCTCATCAGCCTTTGGCTGAATATCCACGAGGGAATTTTATTCCGTCTTTAATTAAGGCTTAATTATCCCCAGCCAATCACCAAGCAGGAAATCCAATCTTCCTATTAGTAGAGAGATACGAGCCATAACAGTATATCCGAATGCTGCTCCAAAACTAATCATCAAGAAAAATATACCAACACGGGCTGTTCCACCAAAAACCCCTTCATGTTTTTTGCTGAAGAAAAAGTATATTATCCCTGTAACTGTGCCAATTATCAAGATAAGTTGTCCGATAGTTGCGGCTAAATCTGGAGCTGAAAAGGGATTTATCATTGTTGCGTTCATTTGATTAATCACATCAGATTGCAAGTATCGTTTGAAAAAGAGCCCTGCTGTAGTGCCAACAACCAATGCAATAGAATACCTGCTCACCCAATCAATTCTTGGAATTAAACGACATAACATAAGAATACCCAACAATGCTGGAAGGAGAAGCAAAAGATTCGCAGAAAAATTGGTTAATAGTGGAGTGAACAGGTTTGGAATTAGAATATTATAGATTGTATAGATAAACCAATAACCAGCAGAAATGCCAATGAAAATCTGCTCAGCAATCTTATAAAAAGGGTTATCCCTGTATAAAAAACTGAATATAGCAAAAGTTAAAATTGCTCCAACCCAAATGCCGATTCGTTCCATAATTAAAGCCATACAGTCTCCCAATTATCTTCTAAAAAAATATTAAGCACATAATTAGTGTTCATATACCTGTCATTAACGCTCAATATATTAGAAATTATTATTTTGTTCTTTTTGTTATAAAAAAGCCAACATTACCAATCACAATAAGTAGAATAATAATAAGATGTGCAACGGATTGTGCATCCATACCTTTTGTGGCAAATCCTGGTTGATTGATTAATTTTTCATATTCTGCTGCACCTTTTAATCCACCTACAAGCCCGGTTAGTTGCTGTTGTTCATTCACATACGGTAATAGATATGGAACTTGAACAGCAGTAGAACCACCAGCAACAGGCCTACCATACGCATCATGTACCACCATTACCCATTGTTTTAATCCGGGATCACCAGCCGAAAGACCAACAACAAAACCGATTTTACTAAAATTATTAATACCCTTCATTATAGGAAATTCATCTATTGGTATTCCACCTGCATCTGTGGGGAATGTGCTGGGAAGGTCTTTTGCCATATGATTGATCGTAACCATTCCCCCGGCTTTATATCCCAAGTTTACATAATCTATACCGTATTTTACTTCAGGGAACAAAGGCAAAACCTGCTCAAAGGCTTCATTACACAGTTGAACACCCATAGGCCAGAGAGCAATACAAATTAACTTAAGTTTGTTTCGTAAAGATTGCTGAATTATCGCAACAGCCATTGGTTGTATCTCTGGTTTTGTGGATGGGTCATAGTCAAAAGAGATTATTACAGGTGAGCCTTCAGGTGTTTCTTCAACCATTTTATATACATTTTTTACATTCTTTGTCACTTCAACAGGAAGATTTAAAACAAGTAGTAACGGAACTGCGGTTCCAAAAAAAATCAGAATAAATATGATTCTTCTATCTATATGGATTAATTTTTGGAACAATGACATTGTTATCTACCTCCTAAATATGAGCGTTCAATCCCGAGAATAATCCTGAGTGAACTTCCAATAACCCCAAGTCCTGCACATATCATTATTGCTCTCTGTCCTGCTGTATTTAGATATTCCATAATAAAATTAGCTATATTGGGTAGATGAAGATAAGTTAAAGAATCTGGTATCCAACCTGTAAGTGTGCTTCCAATTGTTGTCCTTCCTAACATGACCAGCACAGCCGCGACAAGGAGAAGTGTTGATTCAGCATTTCTTGCTCTAAATGCCCGGTAAGAAGCAGAAGCCATAAAAAATGCCAGAAGAGAAAACATTGTAGCAGAGAGATTTTCAAATAAATATTTAAAAATATAATCAAAAGGTTTGAGTCCGAAAAAAGCAACAAGCCCCTCACTGTTATACAGAAGTCCAGGTTGTCTGAGCGTCCCCCATAAAATACCACAAACTAACATAATGAGAAAACATACTAATGATATAATATAGTATTGCCAGTTTGGAGCTTTTCTGGAAATCTTTGTAAGGTTTACTTTGAATAGGTTTAATTGCCCTAAAATAATTGCAAAGCCAGAAATAATCAAAAACCATCCTCCCAAAGTAGTTGATATATTACCAAACGGTTTATGAGGGATGAATTCAGAAACAAGGATAATGGTTCCAATAAAAAAAGTAATAAACAAAGGTATCTGTCTTCTCATTTTTCCTCAATATTTTTTACCACGAACTAACACTAACTGACACTAACAGAATTAATTAAAAAATAAAGTTAGTGGTTGTTCGTGTAAGTTCGTGGCTAAACTTTTTAATGCATAGTAAAAAATTCTTTCAAAAAATGTATTCCAAACATTTCTAATACAATCCCGGCGAGAAATGTAATAATAATTATTGCTTTTCCCACATCCTGTCCTTTCAGGCTACCTAATTGAGCAGGTTCATTTGAAAGATATGCAGATGCAGCAAACAGTTCTTCTCCGATAAGTGTATAATCACATGCGGCGACAAAAAATGGTATTTGCGACGGCATTGCAGTTCCAGCAATCTGAATGGCACCACTTTCAAATCCGGTTTCAGCCAGAATTAGAGATTCTGCATAAAAAGCTCCGAGATAAAAATTCGCTGCTGGTTTCTCCCTCATGATTATACCATCAACACCTGCAACATACCCAAATTGGTCATCTGTTAAATAGAAAACAGAATCAGGATTGAAAGCATCAGGCCTGCCTGCCTTTAGATATGATTCTTTCACAATCTCTTTTGCAGTTGATAGAACCATTGAACGACAAACAGGCACATATAAAGTGGACTCGTATTGAGCTACTTTTTGAGCTAAATGACTCAGAATATTGAGTCCCGCAAGTGTTTGCATATCATCAAGATCAAGTATACCTGGTACAAATAACAATGGTTTCCCAAGCTCGGTTGCTCGTCCAACAGCTTCTTCAATAGTCTCTAATCCACTTATTCGTCTTATGAATAGATGTTTTCCTTTCCTTGCTGAAACAATATAATAAATAATCGCAAATGCAAGCAGGACTGTCATAAGAAAAAGAGGATAACGGTTGGAGTTAAACCATTCTGCTTTTGCAAAAACAGTAGTTTGTAATGGCGATATAATCTCTTCTCCATTCCGGTTATACAAATTTAGTTGGTAGAAATATTTTATGTTTGGTTTGATGTCTTGCACATCTAAGTATTGTTCATCTGAAATCATTGGATTTGCAATTTCTATAAAATTTGTGCCATCAGAACTTCTCTCAATAATTATTTTTTCAACATTTTCTTCTTCAATTTTCCACATAAGTATGATACCTGTTCCATCATCATTGGGATTATCCTCTGCTGTGAATGAAATTTCTTGTGCTAATAGACAATAGGCGCAAATGAAAAAATATATAAAAAACAGATAAAATATCTTCATTGTTACTCCTCAAAGAGATTCTGAAAATAATATCATTGGGTTCACTATAAAAACCCCTGCCCGTTCTCCGTAGTTTCTACTACGAAGGATGAAAAGGGGTTAAATTTAGGTTTTTTTTACATTCTACCCATCCCCGATTAAATCAGGGATAAAACTGTGGGCTTCTATGACACTAATTCGCCTATAGTTAGTGTATTAGGTAGCCCACATCCCCAATTAAATTGGGGATAAGTTGTGGATTCAAGGAAAATAATGAACTTTAACCATTTTAATGGTTTTTAGAGCGGACTCAAGGATTCCTCAGTTTTTTATTATATACTTCTTATACGACTTTTAAGATTAAAAGTTTTTTGCGGAAATGAATTTAAGCTTCTTATAAAATTCATTTAGTTTATACCTTTTATAGAAGAACCGTTAATGTTTAAATCAGCAAACTGTTTTTTCTTATATTTAAAAATACCGACACAAGCTATCATTGCAGCATTATCAGTGCAAAGTTCTTGAGATGGATAGAATACATTCAAATTATGTTCATTAGCATAATCATCAAAAATTTTTCTTAACTCAGAATTTGCTGCAACCCCACCTGCAAGTAAAAAAGTTTTTATGTTATTTTCTTTAATAGCCGATATAGTTTTTTTAAATAGAACCTGAACAATAGAATTTTGAAAGCTTGCTGCAAAATTATATAGATTCTCACTACTTAAATCTATGTTGTTGTCTTGAATATATAAAGCAGCAGAGGTTTTTAATCCACTAAAACTAAAATCATAATTTGCTTGTTTTATCATCGGTAATGGAAAACTAATTGCATGTTTATCACCATTCTTTGCAAGATTATCAATTTCTGGACCTCCTGGAAATGAGAGTTTTAATAATTTGCCAATTTTATCAAATGCTTCCCCGGCTGCATCATCAACTGTTCTTCCAATTACTTCAAAGTTATCAAAAGATGAAAAATTTACTAACTCAGTATGCCCTCCAGAAACAATCAATGCAATAAATGGAAATTCTATTTCTGGATGCTCTAAAAAATTAGCGAAAACATGTCCTAAAATATGATTTACTGAAATCAATGGTTTTCCCATACTATACGCAAGACCTTTGGCAAAAGAAAGACCAACTAAAAGAGAACCGATAAGCCCGGGATTAGTAGAGACAGCAATGGCATCAATTTTGTCCAAAGACAATTTTGCTCGTTTGAGAGCAATATCCATAATGGGTATTATTCCCTTTATATGTTCTCTTGAAGCAAGTTCAGGAACTACTCCTCCAAATTTCTTATGTATTACTTGTGAAGAAATTATATTTGAATAGATATGGAAATTACTATCCACGACTGCTATGGATGTATCGTCACAGGATGTCTCTATCCCTAAAACTATTATATCTTTCAAATCTATTTCCCTTAATAAATAGGATGACATAAAAATATCACCTTTTGAATTATAAATATAATTAATTGAGGAATGTGCATAAATCACAAGTGAATATAGAAAGAATGATTCATATTATAAACGAGGTCTAACGGTTGCGGTTGAGCGACTCGTTACGTTTTACGGCAATCCCCGCGTCCGCGGGGATAGAAGTGCCGTTTACCGTTTTCCGTCAACCGTTTCGAGCTGCGCAACCGTTAAACGATACCCTATCTATTAATAAATATGGCATTATGCACATCCCTCAATTAAATATAATATCATCTTTGAACATTTTTAATTCTTACATAGGTTGGAGTTTGAGCAATTAGTTCTACTCCATCTGGCAGATAAATTTGCACTGCTACTAAACTGTCTATCTCCAAAGATACGGATGTATCTATTTCCGCAATGAAATCTTCAGGTTGAATATTTTGTAAAATCTTTTCTTCTCCTGAAATTTTAATACTCACAGAATTTGGAAATATCTCAATACTTTTATCTGATAATATAGGTATCACAGAGATGGTCTTTTGAATTATTTTAGGCTCCCTTTTCTTGATATCTACAGTGTATTTATCATAAGTAATTAATGTATTTGAAGGATGAATTAAATTAAGGGTTAGATTATCCTGTTTTTTTATATTATAAGGTAAGCTGGCTATTTCACAAATATCTTTAATTAATGTTTTCGGACCTTTAACCTGAATATTCTCAGGTAAAACGGCAAGACTATTTTCAATAAAATATATCCTGCTTTCATCATCAACAAAAGTCGGTTTTACTGGAACTAACTTAGATATCATAATATCCATATAGATAATAATTTCTTTAGATGGAGCTTTATGCACAATTTTAAGATTTTTATCTGCAAGATTCTTAAGTTCTTCATAATTTATAGGTTTATAATTATTCCCAAAATGAGTATCTTTTAAATCAATATAATATGAGTTTTTTTCTAAATTGTATAACAGAATCTCCCGTCCTTTTCCTTCAATGGTCAGGTCTAAATATCCCGGTTCAATAGATAGAGGAATTAAAGCTGTTGGAGAATTTGTAATTGCTACTGGAACTTTTATATTAAGCCTTTGAACTTTTGCTAGCTTTATTTCAACCCAAATAGTAAGGGCTAATAAAAAAGCTATAATCATTATCCAAAAATTTTTCATAATTTCTCCATATTCTTGAAAAGACGTCTTAATCTTTCTGAAGCTAATACAATATAGATATTTAATGGGTCAATTTTTCTGGCAATGCTTAAGTACTTCTTTGCATTAGAAAAATCTTTCTTTAGAATGTATAACTTACTTAAATCCAAATACGATTTTATGTAAAACATATTCTGTGCAATGCTCTTTTTCAGATATTTAATACCACTTTCTAAATCTCCCATATTATGACAACATTCACCAAAAGTATTGTAGAATTCTGCTGTAGAGTAACCCAATTCCCTTGTTTTTTCAAAATATAAATAAGCTTGAATCCAATTCTTCTTCTTGTTATAACAAATTCCAATAAGATAATATATTTCCTTATTTGCAGGAAATTTCTTCTCAGCAGTTTTGAGCACATCAATTGCCTTATCATATTCTTTCAAGGATATATATTGTTCTGCAAAAAAACTATAAGAAGTTACTAAATGACTGAAGTAGGGAATTATTCTCTCAAATATTTTTATTGCTTCTCTTTTTCTATCTTGATATGCTAATGCCAGAGCAAGATTAAATTCTAATTCTGGAAACCTTTTTTTTACTTTCTGGTAGTATTCAATCGCTTTCCATGCTTTCCCTTTCTGTGCGATATAAATATTGCCCATTAAAAAAAATAGATGGTCATTATCTGGAAAAAATATCATAGCCCGTTTTAGTGTGCTTTCTGCTTTCTTGAACAAAGAATTACGCACGAAAATACTATAAAGTATCTCATAAGCAGAAAGGGTATAAGGCGCTTTTTTAATTATATCCTCTAATATTTCCACAGATAGAATCCAGTTGGATTTTATATGATGTTCTGCTTCCCAGAGTAGTGCTTTGATATTTTTATCCATTTTTAAGACCTACTTTGAAATCCAACAAATATTGAATAAATCGCATCTCATCACTTGTCTGATTGCATTTTTGTCGCAATTTTGATGCATTTTTCATCCCTTTTGTATAATAAGGAATAAATTTTCTCATCGATTTCAATGCTATTTTGCTTCCAATTTTTTTCTTCAATTTTTCAAAATGCAAGAAAATCATCTCAATCTTTTTTGATGGCAAAATTGAATTATAGGTTTTATTTTGTAAATAATTTTTTATCTGCCGAAATAGCCAGGGATTTCCAATTACACCACGTCCAATCATAATGGAATCACAACCTGTTTGCACGACCATCTTTTTGGCGTCCTCTGGGGTTTTGATATCACCATTTCCGATGATTGGAATTCTGGTTTTTTCTTTAACTTTCCTGATTAAATCCCAGTTGCTTTTTCCAGAAAACATCTGCGTTTTTGTTCTGGGATGAAGACAAATCCCAGAGGCTCCCTCAGATTCAATTATCTTCACTATTTCAAGCAAACTTTCATCAGAATTCCAGCCAGAACGGATTTTTATTGTAAGAGGAAATTCATTATCAATTACTTTCACAGCAGATGAAACTATTTCCTTTATTTTTTCAGGATTTTTAAGAAGAGCACCCCCAGAGCCATTTTTGACAATCTTCTTTATCGGACATCCCATATTTATGTCAATAAAGTCAGGTTGATATTCTTTCAATATTTTTATACCTTCAGATATTTTATGAGCATCATTTCCAAAAATCTGCAATCCAATTGGTCGTTCTTCTTCATCAAATTCTGCTAATATTTTTGTTTTAGGGTTTTTATATATCAAAGCATCAGCACTTATCATTTCGCTCATTACAACATCTGCTCCCATAGATTTGCAGATTTTCCTATAAACAGTATCTGTATATCCCGCAAGAGGAGCAAGCCAGGTTTTATTTGAAAATATTGAATTCATTTTTAAATAGCACACAGAAAAACACTGAATAACCCCGTTAAATAGAGTCATTTTAGTAATCCATACAGGATTATTTTAAGTTATTTAACGGGGTGAAACTGATTAACACAGATGTAATTTTTCCATTAACAGCAATAAAAAGCATAAAACAAAAAGAAATATTCATAAAAATCTTGTCAATGAGAAAAGAATTTACACATTTGGAAATATGAAAAAAGAAAAGGCAATTATACTTCTTAGTGGTGGAATTGATAGTTGTGTGACAACTGCCATTGCAAATAGGAATTACCAATTGTGTTTATTGCATATCAATTATAAACAAAGAACTGCAAAGCGTGAAGAGAATGCTTTTTATGACATATCTGATTATTATAAAGCAAAAGAGAGATTATCCGTTGATATAGAATACTTAAAGAAAATTGGTGGTTCAAGTTTGACTGACATAAGTTTGAATGTTCCAAATATTTCTTCAAATGAAATTCCAAATACTTATGTGCCATTTCGTAATGCTAATTTGCTTGCAATTGCTGTCTCCTGGGCAGAAGTTATAAACGCAAAGAAAATATTTATTGGAGCAATGGAAGAGGATAGTTCTGGTTATCCTGATTGTAGAGAAAGTTTTTTCAATGCGTATAACAAAATGATTAAATTTGGCACCAAGCCGGAAACAGACATTACTATTGAAACTCCAATTTTACATAAGTCCAAAGCAGAAGTTGTAAAGCTCGGTTTTGAACTTAAAGCACCTCTTCATCTAACCTGGTCTTGTTATCAAAATTCTGATATTGCCTGTGGTGTTTGCGATAGTTGTAGATTACGAATCAAAGCATTTAAAGAAGCAGGATTTAAAGATTCTATTCCTTATAAAATTCCTATTAATTGGTAAATCTGGAGTCGGCGAGTTCATCCTTCGGAGTAAACCTACGGAGAATGGATCTCTCGCCGAATATAGCCAAGAGACTTGGCTACTCCAAAGATTTAA
>JACNFI010000040.1 GCA_014384665.1 Candidatus Cloacimonadota bacterium | reverse complement strand
CCTCTTGCTTTGGAGGACTATTTAATTTTCACCCCTGACTCTTATTATGCTTGTTCAAAAGCAAGTGCAATTAATATGGTTCATTTTGTTAAAGGTTTAAATATCTACACATTTGAAAACTTTGATCTGATTTTTAACCGTCCGGATATCGTTATAGATAAAATAGGTTTAGCTGATAAATCTTTGGTTATTGCTTACAAAAAAGCCTACCTGAAAAGACTTAAAAAAATGGGTTTCACAGAAGACCAGATTAGCACGGATGCGCATCTTCCAGAATTTGAATTAATTAGTAAGGATTTTCCAATCGAGACAAAAAATAAACAACTGTTTTTTAAAATCAAAGCAAGTGATTCAAAATACAAATTAGACCGAATCAATGTGTATGTAAATGATGTTCCAATTTATGGCGTAAAAGGTATTTCTCTGAGGGAGCAAAATCTTTCTGAGATAACCAAAGATTTTAGAATTGAACTTTCAAATGGAAAAAACAAAGTCCAGGTTTCGGCTCATAATGAAAAAGGTGCGGAAAGTCTGAAAGAAACATTTGAAATTATTTATAATGGTCCAATAACACAACCTGATTTGTATGTTGTTGCAATCGGTGTTTCAGATTATTTAGATGATGATTATGACCTTACTTATGCTGCCAAAGATGCTGATGATCTGGCTGCTCTTTTTGAAAATGAAAAAGGGAAATTCGGAAAAGTAAATATCCGGAGAATTCTTGATAAGAATTCAACAAAAGAGAACATTCTAAAAGTAAAAGAAACACTAATGCAATCTAAAGTTGATGATGAAGTAATTCTTTTCATTGCAGGACATGGATTATTGGATGATAAACTGGATTACTATTTTGCTACTACTGATATAGATTTCGAGAATCCATCTATAAGAGGATTACCTTATGAAGAAATCGAAGGATTATTGGATGGAATTCCTGCCAGAAAGAAACTTCTTCTTATGGATACCTGTCATTCCGGTGAGGTTGATAAAGAAGAAACTGAAGTAGTAGCATCCACTTCAACATCAGAAGGTACAATCAAAACCCGTTCATTCCGAGGGTTGAAACTAAAATCAAAAGAGAGTTCGCTTGGACTTCAGAATTCTTTTGAACTCCTGCAACAATTGTTTGCAGATCTTCGACGTGGTTCCGGTACAATGGTAATCTCATCAGCCAGTGGAATGGAATTCGCTCTTGAATCTGAACAGTGGAAAAATGGAGTGTTTACTTATGCACTGCTCGAAGGATTAAAGACAAACAATGCAGATAAAAATAATGATAATGAAATTCGTGTTTCAGAACTCAGAGATTATGTGATAGATAAAGTTCAAGAGCTAACAAATTGGAGACAAACTCCTACATCAAGAAGAGAAAATTTAGAGTTTGATTTTGTGGTTTATTAATTCAACCATTGAACTAACTGAATGCGGCTCGTGGATTAAGAATGGACTTGACTCGTGACGACTTGTCCGGGCGTAATAAAATGAAGAGTGAAGTGCGAGTTGAGCATCCGCGATATTTTCCAAATATCGTTTTATTAAGATGAAACTTAGCTGAATGTAGTTTCATAGGAGAACATTTAGCAAAGCCATCATTCCCAACTCACGCTGCGCTGCGAGTCAGGTCTGATTGGATGCGAATGGACTTCTGGTTTGATCCCAAATATTCAATATTCAATTATAAAATATTCAGTAGAATTTGTTTGGTGGATATTTTACTCCAAACAAAAAATGTATTTTCCCTAAGATGTATAAAAAACTTGACGATTATCATACGATTTAATCGAATGTAACCATAAAAAAAATAGAAGTTGGTGTCGTATGTTAAAAGAAATTCTATTCAGGTTCAATCCCTGGTGGGAAGGTGAATTCACAACCGAACTAATCCCAAGACCGTTATATTCCCAACAGCTTTTAAACTCATTAAGTCATAAAACAATCGAGTTGATTACCGGACTTCGGAGAGTTGGAAAAACAGCATTAATGAAATTGGTGATCAAAGAACTCCTGTCACAATGTGAATCTAACAGGATATTTTATATAAGTTTAGATGCTTATGGCTTAGAGTCGTATTCAATTCACGACATCATTGAGGAAGTTAGAAAAATTCACAAACATAGTCGGAATACAACTCTTTATTTATTTCTGGATGAAGTAATTGAAAAAACTTCATATCAGCAGGAATTGAAAAATTTTTATGATAATGAAAATGTTAAAGTTTTCGCTTCAGCTTCTAAAGCGGGACTGCTCAAAGACCAAAGAGCTTTATTAACCGGTAGAACGCGGCTGCATGAAATCTTACCTTTAAAATTTGATGAGTTCCTACGCTTCAAAAATATAACAATCAAGAAATCCGAATCATATTTAATTGATCAATATTTTGAAGAATATATGAGGATTGGAGGAATGCCTGAGTACGTCTTATCAGGCGATATCGTTTATTTGCATGAATTATGTGATAATCTGCTCTACAAAGATATTATTGCTGCTTATGGAGTCAAAGATGCACCTCTTATAAGGGATTATTTTAAATTACTAATGGAAAGAGCAGGGAAACAAGCATCTGTAACAAAAATGGCTAAAGTTTTGGGAATCAGTCCGGATACTTCAAGAAGATATTTTGGATATTTTCAAAATTCTTATATTATTCACACAATTGAAAGGTGTGGGAAATTGAATGAGCGAATCCGTTCAGGAAAAAAAGTATATGCAGGTGATCTTGGAATGAGAAATATGATTACCGGATTTCGGGATAAAGGTGCTGTTTTTGAGAATCTAACCTTTTTTGAAATCAAGCGTTTTTCTCCTTGTTATATTTATCAAAACGGAATTGAAATAGATTTTAAGACAAACCATTTCCTGCTCGAAGTAAAATTTAACTCTGAAATGACTGAAAAACAGAAGCATTTATTTGAGCAAATCCCTTCTGAAAAAAAGATAGTTATCGATACAATCGATTCTTTTTTAAAGTTAAGTGAATCTTTTAAATGAGAGAAATACAACACATACTTTCGATTGTGTAATGATGAAATGTAACTATGAAGTGTAAATAATCTGGGATGGAATTCGCTCTTGAATCTGAACAGTGTAAAAATAGTGTGTTTACTTATTCAGTTTTAGAAGGATTAAAGTCAAATAATGCTGATAAAAATAGTGATAATGAAATTCGCATTTCAGAGCTCAGAGATTATGTGATAGATAAAGTTCAAGAGCTAACAAATGGCAGACAAACTCCAACTTCAAGAAGAGAGAATTTGGAATTTGATTTTGTGGTTTATTAATTCAGCCATTGAACGAACCCGTTAAATATATGGCGTATCACATATATTGATGATATAATAATAATTTACTAACGGGGTGAATTTGATTGATTTGTCTATTGCAGTTGACTTTTTTAAATAAAAATTGACTATTATAATTGACAAAATTTGCTTTAATAAAATTGAATACGAATAATAACTAATAAAATTAATTCTGTGAAAATTCGTGTAAATTCGTGGCTAAAAAAATTAAGGAGGAAACAAAATGGTAAAAATAAGAATAACCCTAGATCGATCGAAGAAAAGTCTTCTTATATTCATAGAAATTATATTATTATGCAGTTCTCTCTTCGCAGACGGCTTTATAATCCCTTTACCACCAAATCCCGGTGATCCATATCCACCTCTGCTAACTGTAAAATACCACCATGTTGATGTAGAAATTAATGACCAGGTAGCAATAACAAAAATCGACCAGTCATTTTATAATGAAACAAACAGAGATGTCGAAGGTGAGTATATTTTCCCACTTCCAAAAGGAGCAAGCATATCAAAATTCACAATGTATGTTGGGAATGAAGCAATAAAAGGAAAGGTGCTGGATAAGGATGAAGCAAGAAAGATATACGAAGAAATCGTGCGTAAAATGAAAGACCCGGCGCTTCTGGAATATGTTGGCAGAGATTTGTTCAAAGCAAGAGTTTATCCCATTCCTGCAAGAGGTGAAAAACGGATTACAATTGATTATTCTGAGATATTGAAATTAGACAATGGTCTTTGTGAATACATATATCCGTTGAATACAGAAAGGTTTTCAAAAGACCCTATTAAGAGTGTCAAAGTAAATATCACCCTAAAATCTAAATTTAGAATAAAAACTGTTTACTCCCCTTCACACGATGTTATTGTGAATAAAATTGATGCACACACAGTTGAAATTGAATACTTTGAGAAAGATACCCGACCTGACAAAGACCTTGTCCTGTATTACACACTCTCTAAAGAAGACCTTGGTTTAAATATGATGTCTTACAGGAAAGATAAAGGAGACGGATTCTTTCTTGCAATGATAACTCCGGATGCTGAACTTGCAAGTGAAAAAATTGTAGCAAAGGACATTATATTTGTGCTCGACCGTTCCGGTTCAATGAGTGGAGAGAAGATTGAACAGGCAAAGTCTGCACTTGAAAGATGCCTTAATAGCCTGAATAAAGAAGACAAATTCGAAATCATATTCTTCAACGATGATGTTGAGCAGTATAAAAATGAAATTGTTAAAGCATCGTCAAACACAATAAAGGAAGCAACACAGTTTATCGATGGAATCGATGCTGATGGTGGAACAAATATAAATGAAGCTCTTCTTACTGCAATGAAATTAATTAAACCTGATAATAGGCCAAAATATCTAATCTTCCTCACAGATGGTCTTCCTACAGTTGGAATACAAAACATTTCAAGTATTGTTGAAAATGTAAATGATGCAAATACCTATAAAGCACGACTATTTGTATTTGGAGTTGGATATGATGTTAATACAAGACTTTTAGACAGACTTTCTGCAGAAAACAAAGGAGTAACAGAATATGTGAGACCGGGCGAGAATCTTGAGGTTAAAATCTCCAACTTTTATGGAAAGATAGCACATCCAGTAATGACAGACCTTGAATTAAAATGTAAGGAAGTTAAGTTAGCTCAGATATATCCCAAAATTTTACCAGACCTATTCAAAGGCTCACAACTGATTTTACTTGGACGATATAAAGGTAGTGGGGAAGTAAAAATTACCCTAACTGTGAATGTCAGTGAAAAGGAAAAGATATTTACCTATAATACTGTATTTCCAGACCAAGATGATAAATATCAATTCATTCCACGATTATGGGCTTCAAGAAGGATTGGTTATTTGATTGAGGAAATACGTTCACATGGGGAAAATAAAGAACTTGTTGATGAGATTGTAAAGCTTTCAAAAAAATATGGAATAATTACTGAATATACATCTTTTCTTGTAGAAACAGATGCAGAATTTACTTTAGATGAAGCTCAAGATATTGCACATGAGGAATTTGAGAAAAAAGCTGATTATATGGGAGCAGCGGGAGTAAGTTTATCGAAATCTGCTCAAAATATGCAAAGGTCGCTTCAAGCACCAACTTCTTTCTATTCTATTGAAGGAAAAGAAGTTGAAGTTCAAAACCTGAAACAAATGAAAGACAAAACTTTCTACTTCAAAAAGGGCAGATGGGTTGATGCCAGATATGATGATAAACTTCCCAAAATAGAGATAAAAAGATATAGTGATGCTTACTTCCAAATAATTTCAAAGGACCCAAAAATTGCTTCCTATCTCTCTGTTGGAGATAACATTGTAATAATAATTGGAAAACACCAGATAGTAATTAGTGACAAAGGCAAGGAAAAACTATCTGAGAAAGAACTGAAAAACATATTTGGATAAGTCCGGTTAAAGAATTCTCTAACGGGATAAACCAAATAGTGTCTGAACGAAAAATCAGAAATGAAGAAAACTTGAGTTAAATCCTGATTTGTTGGGACTTGACTTAAGTTTCTAACTCGTTGAAAAAAGTCAATTTAACTCATCCCGATCTGTCAGGATAAGTCAAGTCTCCTTAAATCAAAAAAACTACTTCTCATTCAGGCACTAAATAGTATATCATAGGAGATAAAATGAGTAATAATTATAAAATCTTAGCTTGCTTATTTTGTTTAATTATTGGTATGATATTCACCTTTTCTACAATAAATGCACAGGATGTTTTTGAGGAGTGGCAGAAACAACAACAAGAAGAAATGCAAAAATTCAAAGATGAACAGGATAGAGAATTTATGGATTTTCTTGAAAAAGAGTGGAAAGAATTCCAATTATTTCAGGGGCTTGTTCTTGATGAAACACCTAAACCTATAAAAGCACCCATAGCTGATTCTATTCCTCTCAAACAGTTTCCTGATACCACCATAATTAAAGACTTTCCAGTACCAAAATCAACTCCTTTACCCCGTGTAATAGATATTCCACGGGGTCAAAAAGAAGTAGAGTTGAAGGACACTCTAATCCCTCCTGATGCTATGATAGGCAAACTCTTACATTTTACATTTTATGATTTGCCCCTTTCAATAAGTTATGATGAAAGTTTAGAAGAAATCGTTAGTACTGACATTAGCGAGAAAACTATAGCTTCATTCTGGGAAACTATAAGCAACTCAGAATACGAATCCTGCTTTGAACAAGCCCAGAATTATAAAGAGCAAATGAGACTCAATGATTGGGGTTACTGCATTCTTTTATATGAAATAGGGAAAGTTATCTTTCAAGATTCAAAAAACTATGCAAACCTGTTCATCTGGTTTATGCTGACAAAATCGGGTTATGAAGCAAGGGTTGGTTATAATGAAAAGGCAGTATATCTTCTATTACCTTC
>JACNFI010000039.1 GCA_014384665.1 Candidatus Cloacimonadota bacterium | reverse complement strand
TCAGATTCAACATTATGCTACCACCCCAAACAGGGAAACTTGACTGAAAACCTATCCCGAACTTTCCTTTTTCAGTTTGATCACTTTCTTGTGCAAACATGTTGTTTGAAATTAGCATCGTTACTAAAATCATCGAAATGAATATTACCTTTCTTTTCATTTTTACTTCTCCTTTAGTTTTTCTTACTTACTTTTTTTGCTAACTTAACCATTGAACTAAGTATTATTTTTGTTTGTTAGAAACACTACACCTAACATATATTAGACCGAACTGTGCATAATATAGAACACCTATCTTTAAATTAACACACTATAACACAAATTCCTATCTATGACATTAACTTTTCAAAATGCTTCATATTTATAAGCCTAAGGCTTAATTCAGTGATAAAAAAGAAACTTTAGAAAAGCTTTGTCAAGTTTTTTCTAAAAAACTTGCAATAAAATTAACGAAATAATCAATATGGTAGTATTCAACAGGATATAAATATATTGATGTTTTTTGCAGTATATTCAACATAAGAGAGGATTATATGCATAATAAAAAGTTATTAGAACAGGTAAAAGAACTTATGAAGATGAAACATTACAGCATTCGTACTGAAAAATCATATACATACTGGATGAAAAAGTTTTATTTTTTTCATAATAAGAAACACCCAAAAGAGATGGGAGAAAAAGAAATCACTGAATATCTTTCATATCTTGCGAATGTGGAAAATGTCGCGGCATCAACTCAAAACCAGGCATTAAATGCATTAATATTTCTCTATAAAGAAGTTTTACACAGAGATGATTTACAAATAGAGAATTTTGTCAGGGCTAAAATTCCTGAACGAACCCCCATTGTTTTGAGTAAAGATGAAGTATCAAAAGTTCTGTCCAACATGAAAGGTATTTATTGGTTAATTGGTAATTTACTTTATGGTTCAGGTTTAAGATTGATGGAAGCACTCCGTCTTCGTGTAAAAGATATAGATTTTGCATATCAAGAGATCCTTATTATGGATGCAAAAGGGTCCAAAGATAGAAGAACTATGGTTCCAGAAAAATTGGTAAAGCCTTTGAAACGACAGATTAAAAAAATAAAAATACTGCATCAGGAAGATTTAGAAGACGGCGCTGGAAATGTATATCTACCAAATGCCATTGCAAAAAAATATCCAAATGCTGCGAAGCAATTCAACTGGCAGTACGTTTTCCCTGCAACACGTAGAGTTTTTGACAAAAAAAATCAAAAATGCTATCGTCATCATCTCCACGAAAG
Organism: Candidatus Cloacimonadota bacterium; assembly: GCA_014384665.1. Lineage (GTDB taxonomy): Bacteria > Cloacimonadota > Cloacimonadia > JGIOTU-2 > JGIOTU-2 > JACNFI01. The sequence continues at coordinate 5,472 of JACNFI010000039.1, read as the reverse complement.
TGCTGTGCAACGAGCAGTCAAACAGGCAGTAAGAAAATCAAATATATCCAAGAATGCTGGATGCCATACACTTCGCCATTCCTTTGCTACTCATCTTCTGGAAAATGGCTACGATATAAGAACTGTGCAGGAATTATTAGGGCACAAAGATATAAGAACTACTATGATCTATACTCATGTTCTAAACAAAGGCGGTCTGGGTGTGAAAAGCCCACTGGATTGGTAAACTATGCAATTAAATTAAAAATATCTGTCCGTGATAGTTCGTGACAATCCGTGCTTGCCCCGTGAAATAACTGATGACAAAAAGTGGTAAGTCAGTAAAAATCATAGAATATTTCACAGGGTTCACCCTGTGAAATAAAATCTTCGATTTTAATGCAAAGCATTATTTCACAGGGTAAATTCGTGGCTAATTAAATCCTTATGTTCTACAAAACAATAAAGCCATTTTTAGAATGAACTTTTATTATCGATTTGTTAGCTATCTTAAATAGAGTCCATCCGTAAACCCCGTTAGATAATTTGTACATTTTCAATAATTCTTACTTATTATATATTTTTATCTAACGGGGTAAACTCAAAACCTTGCGAATGGTCAAAGACCTTCGTAATGGTTGATTGCTCAAAACCATTAAGGAGGTTTCACAAGTTCAACTCATGCTAGAGGCATATCCTTCGGACATCCGTAAGGTTTTAATAAAAAAGCTACTTTATAGTATTACAAATAAAGTCTTTTCATGCCAGAGGCAGATCCGCCTTAGGCGGAGTTTTTTTTGCAAGAAATTAAATTCCAAATTACAATCCCCAATTATCCCCGCGGACGCGGGGAGGGGACAAATAACAAATTCACCCTGTGAAATCCCGCAAAGCGGGACTTCGTATTTCACAGGGTAAATCTCAAATCCAATCCCCGATTTAATCGGGGATTGGCATTTGATATTTGCGGTTTACCGCGCTATGGATGAACACTAAATAAACTTGACTTTGATTTTCTTTTTAACATGTTCAAAATGTTTATCCATTGTTACAACTATCAAATTATTTTCTTCAGCGATTTTACATTGGTATGAATCATCAAAATCTAAATTATTTTAATCTCTAAATTCTGATAATTCCCAATATGCTTGTCTTGACAATGAAACGATATCTATTTTTGAAAGAGTATCTGATACAAAGCGAGTAAATATCCTTTCTTTTTTTTGCCTGAAGAGTATCACGCCGATTGAATGTAATGTAAAATCTGAAATTGATATGTTGCCCGGACTGTTATTCAAAATTTTCTTGCAGTCAGCTGATTTTTCTTATGATAATAAAATTTCCAGGAAAATATTAGTGTCAAACAAATACATTATCTCCACTCCATTGATTGGTGTTGTAATTCTACCCAAGAATATTGGTCTTTGATATCAGATAAGCCACCTTCCCGGGTAAAATCAAATTGAGCTGGAATACTCTCAGGTATTTTTTTTGTTATCAGGAAATTAATGAAATCTAATACTTCCCTTTTTAAATTGTCTGACAATAAATTTAATTTACTTTCTATTGAATTGGCATACATTTTATTTTTGCCTTTCATCTAATGTTTTTAGTGTATTCATAAATACCAAATCCTACCTTAAATTAATCTAAATTTTTTTAAGAAGTTTGTCAAATATCTTATAAAAAACTTGCATCATTTTAATAAAGAAAAACATTTTAAGCCTTAGAAATAGATAATTAAAATTCTGATAAATATATGTTCTACAAATCCTTAAAACCATTTTTAGCAAAGTCGGGTTTAATCAGTCAGTTCAACAATCTGGCGGAAACAAAAAAGCCAAAGCAGGTTTTTGGTTTAACTGACTCTGCAAAATCTCTGCTTCTTGCTCATATTTTTTTCATAACAAAAAAACCTATTTTATACATAACACAAAATGATGTAATTGCTAGAAATACCTGTGATGATTTAGAAATTCTAATTGGAAAAGATAATGTTCATTTTTTACCAGAATATGAACTTTTACCTTATGAGGAATTTTCACCAAGATTGAGCTGCCAGATTGAGCGAAGCAACACACTGAGCAAAGCTGTCTTGGGTGAATCCCGTAGGTTATACAACCAACGGGATGAATCCGGTATTTTTATTGTTTCTATTAAAGAATTTCTTCGAAATATTAATCATCACGAAAATTACAAAACGAATATTATTTCTCTATCAAAAGAAGAGGAATATGTCCCCTTAGAGAAAAGTTCTCTAACGGGATATGATTTAGAAAAGCTTGTTTCAGATTTGATTGCTTGCGGATACAATTATACAAGTCAGGTTTCACAAATAGGGGAGATAAGTAAACGTGGAGGAATTTTAGATATTTTTTCTCCACAATATGAAAATCCCTTTCGGCTGGAATTCTTTGGTGATGAGATTGTGTCCATAAGAGAATTTTCTGCGAAATCACAATGCTCAACAAAAGATGATTACAATAAAATTATAGTCCAGCCAATGCGCGAGATTTCATTAAATAATCTTTCTTCTTATTTACAAAATGAATTTATCAAAAAAATTGCTGAAAAAGGCTTTTATGATGGCATTGAGCAGGATTTTGCAAAACTTTTTGACAGAACCGCAACCCTCTCTGAGTATTTTAATTCAGAAAATACTTTTTTGGTTTTTGACGAATTTCAGAATTTCGCAAATATTGAGAAGAATCTCTTTGAGGAAATTGATACAAATTATGAAGAGAAGATTAATAAGTTTGAAAAGAATCTTGTCCCAAAACCATCTGAATTATTTTCTGAATTTAATAATTTGAATCTGAAAGATTTTTCAATTTCTTATTTCAATAGCAGTAATTACAATCTTGCAGAACTTTCTCTTCATATTCCTTTTGAATCACAAATTCACCCCGTTAGATTCTCTTGTCCTGTTAGATGCCCACCTTCCGATGGGATGCTATCTAACGGGGTAAATTTCAATAGCAATTTCGAACTTCTGGAAAGTAAAATTGATTTACTTCTTCAAAATGGATTTACAGTTTTCATCCAATCTGATAATAAAAACCAAAGTCAGCGAATGCAAGAGATTTTATCAGAATATCAAGATAAGGTAAGATTTGAGATAGGTGTCTTTCAAAACGGCTTTATATTTGATGATGCTCGTCTTGCAATTTTCACAGACCACGAAATATTTAACCGATACAAACAGAAGAGGAGAAGAGTTCGATTTAGCCCAGCTGAAGCCTTGAAAGATTACGAATCCTTGCAAAATGGCGATTATGTTGTTCATATTGATTATGGAATTGGGATTTATCAAGGGCTTGAAAAGATAAAAGTTAAAGAGAGCGAAATGGATTGCGTTGCTATCTCTTATGCGAATGACGATAAAATTTTCGTTCCAACAGAACAACTAAATCTCATTTCAAAATTTATTGCCCAGGAAGCCGTTGTTCCAGAGATTCATAGAATTGGAGAACGAAGATGGAATGGTCTGAAGAAAAAAATCAGAAAGGATATTGAGGAAATTGCCAAAGATCTTGTTTATCTTTATGCACAAAGAAAATTAGCAAAAGGTTTTGCATTCTCCCCAGATTCAGAATGGCAAAAAAATCTGGAAGCGTCGTTCATTTATGAAGATACATCTGACCAGATAAAAGCAACCGAAGAGATAAAAAATGATATGGAATCAGCAATTCCTATGGAGCGACTGATTTGCGGAGATGTTGGTTTTGGCAAAACAGAAGTTGCGATTCGTGCTGCTTTTAAATCAGTAATGGATAGCAAACAGGTGGCTTTTTTATGTCCCACAACTATTCTTGCAGAACAGCATTACATCACATTTTTAGAGAGATTAAAAGATTATCCAATAAGGGTTGAAATGCTCAGCCGCTTCGTTACTCAAAAAAATCAAAAGCGAATTATTGATGGATTGCAGTTTGGTGAGATTGATATTGCAATCGGCACGCACAGATTGCTTTCAAAAGATGTGAAATTCAAAAATCTCGGCTTGGTCATAATTGATGAGGAACAAAGATTTGGCGTGAAACAAAAGGAGAAATTAAAGGCATTAAAGGCAGATACAGATATTCTTTTTCTTTCAGCAACTCCAATTCCAAGGACTTTGAATATGGCTCTTTCCAGAGTGAAAGATATGACGATTATGAATATTCCGCCGGAGAATCGCCTGCCAATCCTAACCGCGATAACTCCATACAACGATGACATAATTGAACTTGCTATCAAACGGGAAATTGACAGACAAGGACAGGTATTTTTTCTGCATAATCGTGTTGAAACTATTTTTGCAATGAAGCAAAGATTGTGCAATCAGATGCCAGATATTTCATTTGAAGTTGCTCATGCACAAATGCCAGAACGGACTTTGGAGAAAGTGATGCTTGATTTTTATCATTATAAATTTGATGTTCTCATTTGCACGACAATTATCGAATCCGGAATTGATATTCCAAATGTGAATACGATTATTATCAATCGTGCAGATAAATTTGGATTGGCTCAACTTTATCAACTGCGAGGTCGTGTTGGCAGGTCTGACCATCAAGCATACTCATATCTCATTGTGCCAGATAAAATTAGCGGAACTGCAAGAGAACGGATAAGAACCATTGAGCAGCACGAAGCGCTTGGCTCTGGTTTGAGTATTGCAATGCATGACCTTGAAATAAGAGGTGCAGGAAATATTCTTGGTGCAAAACAACACGGATTGATGAATACTATCGGCATAAGCTTCTATAATCAGATTTTGAAAAAAGCAATTGAACGAATCAGAAAAGGTCATCAAAGAGACATTTTTGAAATTGATAGAAAAACCGCAAAAATTCAGTGTGAAATTCCATATTTTTTTCCAGAAAAATATATTTCAGATGGAACAATCCGCATGGATTTTTATCGTCGGCTAAACAATCTAAAAAAGGGAGGTGATTTTAATAAATTGCAATCGGAAATGACTGACAGATTTGGCAAATTGCCACAATCGGCAAGGAATGTATTCAAATACTATTTAGTAAATTTTTATGCAGAAAAAAACAAGATAAAATCTGTCTATATCGGAAAAAGAAAAATTATTATTGAGCCATTTCAATCAATAATTTCCAAGAAAAAAATAGAACAGATTGTGAAATCTACTGCTCTTGAGGTGTGTTTCAAACAAACAAAAGGCTTAAATATATCAGTCAATATTCCACACAATAAAATTGACAGGATTAAAGGTAATTTTGATATTTGTATTAAAATTTTGAAAATATTAAATAAATAACTCAAGTTTCGCAGGTGACAGACGGAACAGAGTTCCGTGTTACTTTGAAATAGCGAGTAGGAGAACGCCCCGATTCCTGAGCCCCTCAAGATTCACAATTAAATTGGAAACGGGGGCAGGAATGGGCTTAATCGGAGCTGATTTTTGTTGATTATTTGATATTTATTTTTAAGAATGAAATATTCGTCTTATTAGTGTTTACCCCGTTGATAATACTATCT
>JACNFI010000038.1:4831-33326 GCA_014384665.1 Candidatus Cloacimonadota bacterium | reverse complement strand
ATTAGCAGAAATAAATCTACTATTTGCTACCTCTGATTTATTGCGAGAAATGAAAAAGTATAATTCAGCATTTAAGATTAAAGAATTCAATTTATTTTTGACTAACTCTGTGAATAAAAAAGACTTCCGTGATGTTGAAACTATTTTCTGCCTGAAAAATAGGATGGGAGAGTTCAAAGGTGGATTTGATTTTGTTGTTGGAAATCCTCCATATTTGGAAGCAAAAAAGATGCCTGATGAATTGAAAAAACTATGCCGAGAAAACTTTCCTAAAGTTGCAAAAGGAGCATTTGACCTGTATTTTTGCTTTATCAAAATAGCATTGGATTTACTAAATGCAGAGGGTATCTTTGGATATATTATTCCAAATAAGGTTCAGGTTTTGAAATCAGCAAGATGGCTAAGGAAATATATCTTAGACAATTTTAGCATTGAGGAAATAGTGGACATTTCAAACCTTGAAGTTTTCAAAAATATCTCGGTTTATCCTATTTTGCTTTTTATAAAAAATCAGAGGAAGAAAGATAATAGAATAAAAACCTATGACTCTATTGATAGACTTGAAAAAGTAAAATTAGGTGATTATCAACCGATAGAAATAAAGCAGAATGATTTCATTAACACTGAAGATTTTATCTTTTATACTTTACCAAAAGAAAGTATAGGGTTGAAAATTTATGAAAAAATGTCCTCTCAGCATTATTTTTTGAAAGAGTATCTTGATATAAGATGGACAATATCTTTTCATAAAAAAGGTATTATAAATGACTTTGTATTTAGAGAACCTATAGGCTTAAATCCTAAACCGATACTTGGAGCTGATATTTATTCAAGGGATTCGGAAGTATTTCAATATCAGATTAGATGGAATGGTTTTTGGATTGATTATAATGAGAAAAAAGCCAAAAAAATAAATAATCCATTTCCTCCAAGAGGAATATTTGAAACACCAAAATTGATTATACGGCAAAATGCTGAAAAACTCACAGTAGCAGTTGATAGCGAAGGAAAATGGTATTTAAAAGATGTATTCTTTTCTGGCAGATTGACTGAAAGAGCAAAAAAAGAAGGCATCTCGTTAGAGTTTCTTGCTGCCGTATTAAACTCCAGATTACTTAATTATTACTATTCAATTTTATTTAAGGGCGGGCATGTAAATAATGGGTATTTACATTTTTTAGTAAGTTTTTTAAATACTTTACCAATAGTATTGATGACACCAAAGAAGCAATTAGAAATTGTTAAAATGGTAAATGTTTTGCTGGAGAAATATGATGAGGATATAAAAAGTATGATTGATACTAAAATATGTGAGATTTATGAATTATCGAATATTGAAACCGACTTTATTTTAGAGAGATAAAAAATGGAAAAATTAAAAGTGCATGGAAAATTGTTAAAAAAGTATATTGAAGAGAGTGGAAGAGCACCAGTTTTATTACAAATAAAAGAGAAATATGAATTGTGGGCAAATGCAAAAGATAGTGCCACTTTGAAGAAAAAATTTATTGAATATGATTATTTTTTTGACTCACACTTTCAGGAAATAAGAGAGGCGATCGGTTCAGAACGAAAATTTTCAACTTTTATCGGACATCGGTTAGAAGAATTTATCTATCTTCTATTTTTTAAGATATGTAAAGAAAAGAACTTAATTCTTGATAAAATTCCACCAGGGAATATAATCTCCTGGATTGGATTTGATGAAGAGGGAAAATTACTGGTTACAGGGCATGGTGCAGATTTGGTAATTGGAGATTGGCGAAAATTAACTTTTAAAAATGGAGTAAGCATTGGGATTGAAGAGAAGCAATATTTTATACCCAAAATTATTATCGAATGCAAACAATATGTTTCGTTGGATATGTTCAGAGATTTAGTTACCGAGTCGGAGATGTTTAAAAGAATTTATCCACATTCTTTATTTATAATTGTTTGTGAAGTTATAGAAATGACCGATGATTTTAAAAAAATGAAAAAGGTATGGGAAGCATATATTGATGGTTTTTTTAATTTTCGTCCAGGCAATAGAAGAAATCCAGGAAAGTTGAGTTTAGAAAATATAAATAATTTTGAAAAAATTATAACTGATTACATACAAAAACTATGAGATTTTCATCGACCCCATATAATTGGGGGTTGGAACTACTACATTGGTGGCACATAAGTTAAGAAGAAGATACATTGGCATAGATATTTCAGATGAATATTGTAAAACGGCAGAGGAAAGGTTAGAGAATGAACAGAGACAAGGAAGATTATTTTAATCCTGATGTATCGGGAGCGCACCATATACGCACCCTTTGTGTGCTGGCATATAACACGCCATCATTCGCAATTGACTTAAGGATGTTAATTTGCAAGGTGAGAAAATGAAAAACCTTCAGGCAAAGATGTTTAATAGAAAAGCCTCTAAGCCCAAAAGCAAATCCGATCAAATTATAGAAGCTATAGCATTAAAACCCGGGCTGAATATTGCTGACATTGGAGCGGGTGGAGGCTACTTTTCTCTAAGATTTGCCGAAATAGTAGGAGAAGAAGGTAAAGTTTACGCTACCGACACAAATCCAGAATTTTTAGAGTTTATTAAGAACGCTGCTAAAGAAAAGGGATTGGATAATATTATACCAACTCTTTCCATAGAAGATAGGTTAAATTTACCTGAAAAAAGTTTGGATTTTATATTTATCCGTAATGTCACTCATCATATACCAAATCGGATAAAGTATTTTAGGAATTTAAAAGATTTCCTAAAATTAGATGGCAAGATAATTATTATAGAATATAAAAAGGGTAAATTTTTCACTTTTCGTGGAATATTTGGACACGATGTTCCTAAAGAAATTATTACACGAGAAATGGAAAAGGCTGGATATTTATTAGAAAAGGAATTTGATTTTTTGCCAGAACAGCACTTTACCATTTATTCAAAGCAATGAAAAATAAATTGAGTTCAGCAAATAAATATTTTATTCAAATATTCCACCTTCGCAATGCTTCGGTGGACAGGCAAATTTCCAGTTTCAAGTATCCCACCTTCGCTATGCTTCGGTGGACAGGCAAGTTTCAAATTTCATAGTATAGGAGGAGGAGAAAGTTGCTAAAAAAAAGTAAACTTCATGGTGAATTTTTTATGCAAGGTGATATTGCTTGCGCTGAAGGTGCAATTGCAGCAGGTTGCAGGTTTTTCGGTGGTTACCCAATTACTCCTGCTTCTGAAATTGCAGAAAGAATGTCCTATCGTCTGCCAATGCTGGATGGCGTATTTGTTCAATTTGAAGATGAGATTGCCTCGATAACAAGTATTTTGGGAGCTTCCTGGGCAGGCATGAAATCAATGACTGCTACCTCCGGACCTGGATGGTCTTTGATGAATGAAAATATCGGACTCGGTATGATGATGGAAACTCCTTGTGTGCTTATCAATGTTCAACGAGGTTCTCCTTCTACTGGTCTTCCCACATCCTGGGGACAATCCGATATGATGCAGGCAAAATGGGGTTCGCACGGCGATTATGGAAGTATTTCACTTTGTCCAAAATCACCACAAGAATTTTTTGACTTAACTATCGTTGCCTTTAATTATTCTGAAAAATATCGTCTTCCTGTTTTTATATTAACTGATGCCATTGTTGGGCATATGACTGAAAAGGTTATTATTCCTCCTGTTGATGAACTGGAAATAATTGAAAGGAAATATACAACAAAAAAACCAGGCGAATATCTGCCTTACAAAGTTGAAAAAGATATGGTTCCTGATTTTGCGAAAGCAGGTGATGGATATCGTTACCATACAACTGGATTAACTCACGATGAACGAGGATACCCGGTAATGACAGAAGAATGCCAATGGAAATGCGTTCCGAGATTGGTGGAAAAAATTACAAAAAATGCTGATAATATTATTCTTCTTGAAGAGCGAGATGTGGAAGATGCAGATGTGGTGGTAGTTGCTTACGGGATTACTGCCCGAACAGTTGTTCCAGCAATTGAAGCAGCAAAGAAAAAGGGTATAAAAGTTGGACTTCTGCGGCTTATTACTGTTTGGCCCTTCCCAGAGAAGAGAATTAAGGAATTAGCACAGAAAGTGAAAGGTTTCGTTGTTCCTGAATTGAATTTGGGACAGATTGTTCTGGAAGTAGAAAGATGCTCAGCCAAATATGTAACGACGAAATCAATTACTCATCCAGGTGGCGGTATTCATAAAATTGAAAATATTGTAAAAGCAATTGAAAAGGTGGCTTATGAATAAGAATATTCAAGTTAAAAAAGAAATATATCATCCAATGGAAGATATACTCAGGATGGACAGAATGCCTCATATCTGGTGTCCTGGATGTGGATTAGGTTCAGATGTAGTCGCATTTGCCCAAGGTATAAAAAAAGCCAATATACCTTTTGATAAAGTTGTAATCGTTTCTGGAATTGGATGTACTGGAAGAGTGGCAGGTTATCTCCGTCTTGATTCTTACCATACTACACATGGTAGAGCCATCCCATTTGCAACCGGTTTGAAATTAGCCAATAGAGAATTAACAGTTGTTGTATTTTCTGGTGATGGAGACCTTTTTGCAATTGGAGGTAATCACCTGATTCACGCTGCCAGAAGAAATGTTGATATAAATGTGATTTGCGTTAACAATTTCATTTATGGTATGACAGGTGGACAAAATGCTCCCACAACTCCATTAGGGGCGTATAGTTCTACTGCACCTTATGGTAATTTTGAACCACCATTCAATCTGGTGGGCTTGGCAGCGGCTTCTGGAGCAACCTATGTTGCACGATGGACCAGCATACATATTAGAAGATTAGCTGACTCTATTGCAACTGCTGCAAAAAAGAAGGGTTTCTGCTTCATTGAGATTGTTACGCCCTGTGCTACTGTATTTGCAAGAAAAAATAAAGGAGGCACAGGACTTGATTTGCTCAGTGAGTTCAAAAACCGTTCTGTAATTAACCATTCTGCAGACCCTACCAAAATACCATTAGATATGGAAGGTGAAATTGTTTGCGGAGAATTTGTGAATGAAGAAAAACCAACCTTCTGGGAAAATGTCAAAGAAGGTATTAGAGAAAAAGTAGAGAAAAAAGTAGATTGGGAAAAAATGCAGAGTAAAAGAAAACGGAAATTGTATGCAGAATCATCCGATGATTTATCATAAATTACTAAATTCGGAGCAATAAATGAAAGAGCAAAAAATAAAAATATCAGGTTTTGGCGGACAGGGAGTAATCCTATCTGCTTATATTATTGGGAAAGCAGCTTCAATTTATGATAAAAAAAATGCTTCAATGACACAAGCATACGGTCCTGAAGCAAGAGGTGGTGCTTGCAGCTCGCAGGTAGTTATTTCACCAAAAGAAGTCGATTACCCCCTTGTTGATAATGCTGATGTGCTAATAGCATTGTCTCAAGAAGGATATGATAAATTTATCAGTATTCTAAAAAAAGATGGAATTTTATTATATGATTCCGACCTTGTTGAAAACTTAAAACATTCCAGCAAGATCAAATCAAATCCCATACCAGCAACCCGAGTTGCCGAAGAACTGGGGAACAAAATCGTAGCAAATGTAGTGATGATGGGATTTTTTACTGCCGTTGCAAAAATGGTATCTATAGAGGCAATGAAGCAAAGCATTCAAGAATCTGTACCTTCTAAATATACAGAATTAAATATGAGAGCATTTGATAAAGGATATAATTACATTAAAAATCTAAAGTAACAGTAGAGGAAATAATATGGCAAGAATTGGTGTTTATGTTTGCCATTGCGGTGGTAATATTTCTGAAGTGATTGATGTTAAGGAAGTAGCCGCATTTGCAGGAGAAAAATCCGATGTAGTAATAGCAAAAGATGAGACACATATGTGTTCGGATGTAGGGCAACAACTTATATTAAATGACATAAAGGAACATAAATTAGATAAAGTGGTAATCGCAGCATGTTCTCCTCAATTTCAGGGAGCAACTTTTATGAGAACCGTTGAATCTGCTGGATTAAGCCCCTATGTTATGGAAATGGCAAATATTCGTGAGCAATGTTCATGGCCCCATTTTGATTTTCCTAAAGATGCTACAGAAAAAGCAAAAGACCTTACAGATATGGCTATTGCAAAAGCAAGATTGGATGAGTCCCTGAAGAAAAAGATGATGCCTATTGGTAAAAGAGTTCTTATTGTAGGAGGAGGTATCGCAGGAATACAGGCAGCTTTGGACTTAGGAGACGCTGGATTTAAAGTCTATCTTGTGGAAAAGGATCCTTCAATTGGTGGTCATATGACTCAACTTTCAAGGACTTTTCCCACAGAGGATTGTGCGGCCTGTATCCTTTCTCCGAAGATGGCAGATGTTCCGGTTAATCCTAATATAGAATTGCTTACTTATTCAGAAGTAAAAAACATTGAGGGATTCCTTGGGAATTATGAGGTGAGGATAGAAAAGAAACCCACCTATGTAGATCCTGCGAAGTGTACTTGTTGTGATGACTGCGTTGATGTATGTCCAGCAAAAGTTCCTAACGAATATGAGGAGGGATTAACAACTCGAAAAGCTATCTATCTTCCCAATCCAATTGCAGTTCCACATTCTTATGTGATTGATGTAGAAAGCTGTCTTGGTCAGGTTCCACTTGCCTGCACTAAATGTTTTGATGTATGTGAACCAGGCGCGATAAACTATGACCAGTATGCCGAGGAAATAAACATTACTGTTGATACCATAATTATGGCAACAGGATTTGAAATATTTGATGCTACCCAGAAAGCAGTATATGGATTTGGTAAATATGAAAATGTGATAACAGCAATGGATATGGAACGATTGATTGTACACGGAGCAGAAGGTAGTCCACTAAGAGCGACAGGAAATAGAATTGCCTTTATCCAGTGCGTTGGCTCAAGGGATGAGCAGGTTGGAAATGAGAACTGTTCAAGAATATGCTGTATGTATGCCACTAAATTATCTCAATTACTTAAACGTTCTGATCCCAAGAGAGACATTTATGTGTTTTATACTGATCTTCGAGCGTATGGTAAAGGATTTGAGGAATATTATAAGAGGGCACAAGGAGATGGAGTTAAATTCATACGAGGTAGAGTAGCAGAGGTAATAGAAAATTCTAAAACCAAAAAATTGACTCTGAAAGTTGAGGATACTCTAACTCGTAACATTATAGAGTCAGAATTTGATTTAGTAGTTTTGTCAGTTGGTTTACGACCAAATGGTGGAACTGATAAAGTTGCAAATATGTTGCGAATTTCCAAAAGTCCTGATGGTTTTCTACAGGAAGCACATCCCAAGTTTAGACCTGTAGATACTCTTATAGAAGGAGTATTCTTAGCTGGAACAGTGCAGGGTCCTAAAGATATTCCAGATACTGTGGCTCAGGCGAGTGCTGCTTCCTCCAGAGCTATAAGGCTAATGAATAAGGGCGAGTATGAAGCAGAACCAATCACTGCAACCGTGGATGAAGATATCTGTTGTGGATGCGCAATTTGTGTAAGTACCTGTCCGTATGATGCGATAAAAATTGAAGTAAGTGGTGATAGAAGAGTGGCGGAGGTGAATGAAATGCTCTGTAAAGGTTGTGGCTCTTGTGCAGCAGCATGTCCTTCGGGGGCATCACAACAGAATTGGTTTAAGACAGAACAACTACGTGCAATGCTAAGTGCAGCCCTATAAGGAATTAGATATAAGAATTAAAAATGGAGTGCTGAAAATAGTTTGCCAGTCCCGATTTATCGCGATTCCGTTTCGGAATTGGCGGATGAACTTCAGCAAAGACGGATATTCAGATGAAAAATAATTCTAACCCCAAAATAATAGTTTTCTGTTGTAATTGGTGTTCTTATGCTGGAGCTGATGGTGCTGGTGTGGCAAGAATCAAAATAAAGCCTTATTTTAGGATTATAAGGACAATGTGCTCAAGCAGAATAGACCCGGAGCTGGTATTAGAAGCATTTGAAAAGGGTGCCTGGGGCGTCGTAGTACTTGGTTGTCATCTAGGTGATTGTCATTACAAAAATGGCAACTATAAGACATTACGAAGAATAAACCTATTGAAAAAGACTTTGAAACAATTTGGTATTGAAGATGAAAGGTTACGACTTGACTGGATCTCCGCAAGTGAAGGAGCAAGATTTGCTAAAATAGTAAATGAGACCGTAGATGCTATTGAGAAATTGGGACCTTTGGAAGTAAAAATGTAGTTGACGCTAATGAGTCTCCTGAGCGTCAGAAAATGATGAGCAATTTTGCTGCGAAAGTAAAAATGGTATCTATAAAGGAAAGGCAATGAAGCAAAGCATTCAAGAATCTGTACCTTCTAAATATACAGAATTAAATATGAGAGCATTTGATAAAGGATATAATTACATTAAAAATCTAAAGTAACAGTAGAGGAAATAATATGGCAAGAATTGGTGTTTATGTTTGCCATTGCGGTGGTAATATTTCTGAAGTGATTGATGTTAAGGAAGTAGCCGCATTTGCAGGAGAAAAATCCGATGTAGTAATAGCAAAAGATGAGACACATATGTGTTCGGATGTAGGGCAACAACTTATATTAAATGACATAAAGGAACATAAATTAGATAAAGTGGTAATCGCAGCATGTTCTCCTCAATTTCAGGGAGCAACTTTTATGAGAACCGTTGAATCTGCTGGATTAAGCCCCTATGTTATGGAAATGGCAAATATTCGTGAGCAATGTTCATGGCCCCATTTTGATTTTCCTAAAGATGCTACAGAAAAAGCAAAAGACCTTACAGATATGGCTATTGCAAAAGCAAGATTGGATGAGTCCCTGAAGAAAAAGATGATGCCTATTGGTAAAAGAGTTCTTATTGTAGGAGGAGGTATCGCAGGAATACAGGCAGCTTTGGACTTAGGAGACGCTGGATTTAAAGTCTATCTTGTGGAAAAGGATCCTTCAATTGGTGGTCATATGACTCAACTTTCAAGGACTTTTCCCACAGAGGATTGTGCGGCCTGTATCCTTTCTCCGAAGATGGCAGATGTTCCGGTTAATCCTAATATAGAATTGCTTACTTATTCAGAAGTAAAAAACATTGAGGGATTCCTTGGGAATTATGAGGTGAGGATAGAAAAGAAACCCACCTATGTAGATCCTGCGAAGTGTACTTGTTGTGATGACTGCGTTGATGTATGTCCAGCAAAAGTTCCTAACGAATATGAGGAGGGATTAACAACTCGAAAAGCTATCTATCTTCCCAATCCAATTGCAGTTCCACATTCTTATGTGATTGATGTAGAAAGCTGTCTTGGTCAGGTTCCACTTGCCTGCACTAAATGTTTTGATGTATGTGAACCAGGCGCGATAAACTATGACCAGTATGCCGAGGAAATAAACATTACTGTTGATACCATAATTATGGCAACAGGATTTGAAATATTTGATGCTACCCAGAAAGCAGTATATGGATTTGGTAAATATGAAAATGTGATAACAGCAATGGATATGGAACGATTGATTGTACACGGAGCAGAAGGTAGTCCACTAAGAGCGACAGGAAATAGAATTGCCTTTATCCAGTGCGTTGGCTCAAGGGATGAGCAGGTTGGAAATGAGAACTGTTCAAGAATATGCTGTATGTATGCCACTAAATTATCTCAATTACTTAAACGTTCTGATCCCAAGAGAGACATTTATGTGTTTTATACTGATCTTCGAGCGTATGGTAAAGGATTTGAGGAATATTATAAGAGGGCACAAGGAGATGGAGTTAAATTCATACGAGGTAGAGTAGCAGAGGTAATAGAAAATTCTAAAACCAAAAAATTGACTCTGAAAGTTGAGGATACTCTAACTCGTAACATTATAGAGTCAGAATTTGATTTAGTAGTTTTGTCAGTTGGTTTACGACCAAATGGTGGAACTGATAAAGTTGCAAATATGTTGCGAATTTCCAAAAGTCCTGATGGTTTTCTACAGGAAGCACATCCCAAGTTCAAACCTGTTGATACTCTTACTGATGGGGTGTTTTTAGCTGGAACGGTGCAGGGTCCTAAAGATATTCCCGATACTGTGGCTCAGGCAAGTGCGGCCTCCTCCAGAGCTATAAGGTTGATGAACCAAGGAGAATTTGCTCTGGATCCTATTATGGCATTTGTTCATGAAGACCTTTGTGATGGATGCAAATTATGTGTAGAACACTGTCCAACAGATGCTATCACGGTGTCTTCAGGAATTGCATCAGTAAATGAGGCGCTCTGCAAAGGATGTGGAAGTTGTCTTGCTGCTTGTCCTAAAGATGCTCTTGATTTACATGTCTATACTAATGACCAAGTTTTAGCTGAAATTAAATCTGTGCTGAAAAGTAAGAAAAAAGAGCAGTCACGATTTCTTGTGTTTGCAGATGATATGACTGCTTATAGATTATCTGATAATGTTGGAATAGCAAAGATGTCATATTCAATAGATTCAAGAATAATTAGGATCCCAAGTTGTAGTCGAATTACACCCAAACTTATGTTGGAAGCTCTTAAAGCTGGTGCTGATGGTATTCTTTTGGGAGAGAGTGAAGAAAAATCATCCCCATTTCCGGATGCTATATCTACAATAAACTCAAATATTTCTAAAGTAAAACAGATTTTGAGAAAAAATGAGATAGAAGAAGAAAGAATACGGTTTGTTCAATTTGTTACTGTTATGTTAGGTGGATTTGTTAATAATATGAACGGATTAGGGGATTATCTAAAAAAAGTAAGACCAATTTCTGATAAAAAAAGGAAAAAATTAGGAATTAGAAATTAGAATTTCAAGTTTCAAATTTCTAATTTCAAATAGGAAAATATAATGGCAAATAAAATTACAATTACATCAGAAAATGTTGAATTTTTACGAAAAGTTGAAGAGTTAAGCGGAGAAATCATTACCTTATGTGATCAATGTGGAACTTGTTCAGCGGGTTGTCCTATGGTAGGAGAGATGGACATTACTCCTTCTCAAATGGTACGTAATGTTCAATTAGGTATAACCGATGTATTAGATACAAAAGCAATGTGGTTATGTGCCTCTTGTTTTACCTGTACTGTCAGATGTCCTCGTGGATTGGATTTATCAAAAATAGCAGAAGCTTTACGCCAGATTAAACTCCGAAAAGCAGTAGATTATATAGATATTAATAAATTGCCGGAAGAAGATTTAAAGGAACTCCCTCAAATTGCTTTAATAAGTGGTTTTCGAAAATTTACAGGATAGAAATGTTAAAAAGGATTTTATTATGAGTAGAAAGAAATTTCCCTTTTATCCAGGTTGTACCTTAAAAACAAAAGCAGAAAATTTTGAGCGGTCTGGTTTAGCAGTAACTCGTGCTTTGAATTTGGAGCTAATAGAGCCGGAAAGATGGAATTGCTGTGGCACTGTATTTTCCCTGACAGATGATGATCTTATCCACCATGTGGCTCCCATTAGAGATTTAATTCGTATTGAGGAAATGAATAAAAATGGAATTGTGGATGAGTCAAGAGTAGTCGTATTCTGTTCTATGTGTTATAATACCCTAAAAAGGGCGAATTTACGGGTAAAGGAAAATGATGAGGATTTGGAAAAAATTAATAACCTGATGTACCGTGAGGATGATTATAAGAAAAGCATTGAAGTAATACATTTAATGCAATTACTACAGGAAATAGGTTTTGATAAAATCAAAGAAAAAGTTAAAAAACCGCTTACCAACCTGAATGTAGCACCTTATTATGGCTGTATGTTATTAAGACCAAAAGAGGTAGGTATTGACGACCCAGAGGACCCAGTTATTCAAGATGAGCTTATCATGGCAATGGGTGCCAACCCGATCGATTATCCATATAAAAAAGTATGTTGTGGAAGTTATCAAACAGTACATGAGAAAGAAGCTGTCGCGGGTTTGACCTATGACATTTTAACTAATGCGCAAAATGAAGGAGCTGATGTAGTTATTACCAGCTGCCCATTATGTGCATTCAATCTTGATAATCGGCAAAAAGAGGTCAAAAAGACACATCCTGAGTTTAGAGAAATGCCTATACTTTATTTCACACAATTGATGGCGATTGCCTTTGATTTAGATGAAAAAACCTATGGATTTGATTTAAATTATATTGACCCTAAACCAATTCTTAAGAGCAAAAATCTACTGTAGAAATGTATAATGAAAAAAGAGAGTAATTGATAAAATGGAAATAAACAAAACAAGATTTATTAGAAAACCTTTGGATTGGGATAAAGTAAAAGTCCCTAAAGGGATTGTTCATATAATTGAAGAAAGATGTAAAGGCTGTGGTTTTTGTATAGAATATTGCCCTAAAAATGTTCTTGAGTTCTCAGATAAATTTAATTCCAAAGGTTATCATCCACCTTATGCTAAACATGAAGAGAATTGTGTCAATTGCGGATTGTGTGAATTAATTTGTCCCGATTTTGCTATTTGGAGCGAAGCTGAAGAATGAATGAATTTGAACCCAAAATAATTTGTTTCTTATGTAAATGGTGTACCTATGCAGGTGCAGATAAGGCAGGAATCTGCCGTTTGAAATATCCTCCAAATGTTGTTTCTATTAGAACATTTTGTTCATCACGAGTTGATACTGAACATATATTACTCGCATTTAGTAAAGGAAGTGATGGTGTTTTCATTGGTGGCTGTCATCCCGGTGATTGTCATTATCAAACTGGAAATTATAAAACCAAGAGAAGGGTAATATTATTGAAAAAGATGTTAGAGCAGATGGGAATAAATTCTGACAGATTGCGTTTGGAATGGATATCAGCAAGTGAAGGTAGAAAGTTTGCAAATACAATGACAGAATTTACTGAAAAGATTAGGAGTTTAGGACCTTTTCCAGGATTTGAAGAGAAAAATGATGATGTTCACCGCAAAGTCGCAGAGAACACAGAGAATAATTATTGATTCAAAATGGAAAAAATAAATATAAATAAACTTTGCGTTCTTCGCGACTCTGCGGTGAGATGAAAAAAAGGAGATAAATAATGACTGGAAAAATCAAAATAAACATATCCTATTTATCACAACAATTATGTAGGAGGTTTTTATGAATAAAGAATTGACTATAATGGAAAGAATTGCGGAAGCGAGCAAGTCAATTACGACTGGAGTTGATGAAAAAGATGTAAAGCATTGGGTAACAATTCATATTATGGGAAGAGGGTACAAAGTTCCAGCTGACCTTACAATACTAACCGCAATAGAGTATGCAGGATATAAGTTTATAAAGGGTTGTGGATGTAGGCAGGGTTTCTGTGGTGCTTGTTCTACAGTATATAGAAGTAAAGGAGAGTATAAGCTTAAAACTGGTATGGCTTGTCAGACCAGAGTAGAAGATGGAATGTACCTTGTTCAAATACCATTTACACCAGCAGAAAAACCTCCCTATGATATTAATAAAGAAGAATATGATGTTTCTACTATTTTTAAATTCTATCCTGAGGTAGCAAGATGTGTAAGCTGTAATACTTGCACAAAAGCTTGTCCACAAGACCTTGAAGTGATGGACTATATTCAAGCCATTATAAGAGGTGACTTTGAACTTACCGCCAATGAATCCTTTGATTGTATCCAATGTGGACTTTGTGCAATTAGATGCCCTTCAGAGATTGTTCAATATAATGTAGCACAACTTGCAAGGAGAATGTACGGGAGATATAATAGTCCAGAGCCAAAAAACCTTATAGATAGGTTAAAAGAGATAAAAGAAGGAAAGTTTAATAAAGAAATGGAAAAGATTACAAGTCTTAGCAGAAAAGAGCTTGAGAAACTATATGCCGAGCGAGAAAGAGAGGCTGATGAGCCTATAGAGTCTGCAGAGGCTGATTAAGGAGGCTATAATGGAAGAATTAAAATATGTTGAAGGTTATCCTGAATATATTTATAAACTTATAGAAAGGGTAAATAAAACAAGGCAAAAAAGAAAGGATTACACTCCTCCAGCTATGAGTAAAGAGGAACAGGAGGAAGTGCTAAAACTGCATCCAGATTATGTTCCTGGTGGGAAAAGGAAGATATCAATAGGTCAGAATAAAGGAGAATTTGGAACAAATCCTGTAGTTGATTTGCTTGAAGCTTACCCTCTTATAGAGGCAGGAGAGGTTGATATTAAAAAAGTTGATTTCAGTGTGGATATTTTAGTGATAGGTGGTGGTTTGGCTGGAACTTCAGCCTGCATCTGGGCAAATAAAGAAGGCATTGATAAAGATAAAATTTTGCTGGTTAATAAACTTCGTCATGGAGATGCTAATTCTATAATGGCTGAAGGAGGAACACAAGCAGCAGATAGGAAAATTGATTCTATACAAAGACATTACCTTGACACTATGGGAGGAGGACACTTTACAAATAAACCAGATGTACTGAGAGCGCTGGTTGAGGATGCTCCTTATATTATACACTGGTTACATGAATTAGGAGCAATGGTCGATAGAGAAGAAAACGGAGACTTTGTTGAGAAATGGGGCGGTGGAACTTCAATAAGGAGATTACATTCCTGTAGAGATTACACAGGACTTGAAGAATTTAGAGTAATAAGAGACGAATTCAGGAGTAGAGAAATAGGATGTATAGAGCATTATCCTGCAATTGAACTTCTAACAGATGGTGAGAATAGAGTTACTGGTGCAATCCTCTACAATCTTGAGACTGGAGAGTATAAGGTGGTAGAAGCAAAAGCTACTATTCTTGCAACAGGTGGTTTTGGAAGGTTGCACATAAGAGGTTTTCCTACCACTAATCATTATGGTGCTACCGCTGATGGTATTGTCCTTGCATATCGCGCAGGTGCAAAGTTAAGAGATGTGGATACAGTTCAGTATCACCCAACAGGTGCTGCATATCCAGTTCAAATAATAGGTTATCTTCTTACAGAAAAACTTAGAAGCTCAGGAGCCCAACCAGTAAACATAGAAGGAGAAGCTTTTGTATTTCCACTTGAGCCGAGAGATGTTGAAGCTGCTGCTTTAATCAGAGAATGTTATGTTAGGAATAAAGGTATAGACACTCCTACTGGTTTGAAAGGTGTATGGCTTGACACTCCTATGATTGAGGTAAAAAATGGTAAAGGATATATAGAAAAAGCCTTCCCGGGAATGAAAAGGATGTTTGGCAGATATGATATAGATATGGCAAAGAATCCTGTTCTTGTATTTCCAACACTTCATTATCAGAATGGAGGAGTAGAAACAGACCCCTGGGGTCATTCAACTCTTAAAGGACTCTGGGTTGCTGGTGAAGTGTCAGGCGGAGTTCATGGTAAAAACAGACTTATGGGCAATTCTACGCTTGATACTATGGTATTTGGAAGAAGGTCTGGTATCTCAACTGCTAAATATATAAAGTCAGGTAAGAAACAGGGTAAACTATCTTTTGAACACATAAGTAAGTACTTAAAATTGTTACAAGATGCTGAAATTCCTGAGAAAAGAAGATCTCCAATATTATTACCTGAATACAGAGGAAAAGCAGCTCTGGCAAGAATGATTGATGTTTTCTAAAAAATATTTTCAGAGAAATTTCCAAAGTAAAAAAAAGAGTTTATTTTTTAATAATTATGAGTTCTGCAAAATGAGGAATTTCACTTCATCTGTCATTCCCGTGAAAACGGGAATCCAATGAAATACTTGTCCTCACTAAAGTGGGGAAAGGATTTTGGATTCCGCATCCCCGTTATGCAACAGGGCAGGCAAGTGCGGAATGACAAGCAAATGGTATTTTACAGAACTCATTTTAATAATTATGAAAGTGAGGAATTTATGCAAATTAATGATATTAATCATTTAACAAAAATAGTTGGTGAAGATAATATTCGGAGTGATATTGCTGATAGATATGTTTATGGTTCTGATGCAGTGAAAGCAAAACAACTTACAACCGAATATCATGGAACTTTGAGATAAGTTTTTAAGAAGATGAATAATGGTGTGATAACCACAAATTTGAGGTTCAGTAATGAAAAATGGTTGTAAATATAATTAGTTATCTTAAATGCGTGCTTTATCAAACATAAGGAGAATGACAAAATGAAACAACATATATATATTGACACATCAGTCATCGGAGGATGTGAGGATGAAGAATTTTCAGAATGGTCTATTCAATTATTGGAGGAATTTAGGAAAGGTTTAAGAGTTGCGGTCATATCCAATCTTACTCGACGAGAGCTTGAAGGAGCACCAGAAAGCGTGAAAAAAATATTATTGACCCTTCCAGATATCAATGTAGAAAATGTTTTTCTCAAAGAGGAAGCAGAAACTTTGGCCCGGAATTATATTGATGATGGTGTCGTGAGTGTTAAGAATATTGCAGACGCTCAGCATATTGCGATTGCATCAGTGGAACGAGTAGATATTCTGGTTAGCTGGAACTTCCAACATATTGTAAACATAGATCGTATCCATGCGTTCAATTCAGTAAATCTGAAGTTGGGTTATCCTTTATTAGAGATTAGAAGCCCTCGGGAGGTCATCCATGAAAAAGAAATTTGATGCAGTGAAATTTCAACGCAAGATTCGCAAAGAGTTGAGTGAAAAATACATTTCCAATCGCAAGGCATTCTTTCGTGAACTCAAAGAAAAATATGGCGATTTGCAAAAAAAGAAAGTTAGAACGCACATCTAATAACATCATGTCTGCGATTAAGCAAGAAGAAAAGCAAGAAGAACATGGCAGGCTCAAAACATTAGATGAAATAGGAAAAAATGAGAAATATTGAAAAGTATAGATTTAATTTTAAATTTCTTACAGAAGCAATTAGTTCAATACATAAACATTTTTATCATCAATCTGTAAAAGCAATAAACACAAATATTACCATTCGTAATTGGATAATTGGTCTGTATATTGTTGAATATGAACAAAATGGAGAAGATAGAGCAAAATATGGAAAATATTTAATTGATGAATTAGCCAGACAAATTATTATAAAAGGGATTTCTTTAACTACTTTGAAGCTGTCACGTAAGTTTTATCAAACTTATCCTCAAATTGGTCAGACAGTGTCTGACTTTTTACCAGAGGAATTATCAATGCTGAAAATAAGTCAGACACTGTCTGACCAATCTTTAACTTATCAAATTAAACCGCAGAAATTGTTGGAAAACTTCTCTTTTAGCCATTTTACAGAATTAATTAAACTCTCGGATTCTCATAAAAGGTTATTCTATGAAATTGAATGTCTTAAAGGTTCTTGGAGTGTTCGAGAATTAAAACGACAAATAAACTCACTTTATTATGAACGCACTGGTTTATCAAAAAACAAAACTGATTTAATATTTGAAACCCGTCAAAAATCATTAAAACAAAGAACTAAAGAAATTATAAAAGACCCTTTTCTTTTCGAATTTTTGGAATTAGAAAAATATCTAAAAATAAACGAAACCGATTTAGAAAATGAATTACTGGATCATTTACAATCTTTTATTCTGGAATTAGGTAATGGTTTTTGTTTTGAAGCTCGTCAAAAACGTATAATAATCGGTGGAGAATACTTTTACATTGATTTGGTCTTTTATCATAGAATTCTTAAATGCCACGTCTTAATTGAACTTAAAGTCGATTCATTTAAGCATGAATATCTTGGGCAACTCAATACTTATGTTTCTTATTTCAAAAAGAAAATAATGGAAAAAGAGGATAATCCTTCAATCGGAATTTTACTTTGCACAAATAAAAATCAAACTTTGGTTGAATTTGCCAAAGATAGTATTAGTAATCATCTTTTTGTAAGCGAATATCTCGTAAAATTACCAAAGATTGAAGAATTGCAAAAATTCATTGAAAAAGAGATGGAATTAATTGAATAGAATGCACTTAACAGGCAGCTGCAAAACATTAGCAGCAACTTAATTAAATAAAAAAAGGAGATTATTATGGGACTTGTAGGTATAGAAAGATTAAAAGGAATCGTTGGCGCAGAAAATGTAAAAGATAACAAAGCCGATTTGTATGTATATGGCTCTGATGCATCTGTCCATGAGGCTATGCCTTCTATTGTTGTAAAACCAACAACAATAGAAGAAGTGCAGAGCATTATGCGGTATGCCAATTCTGAATTAATACCTGTCATTCCAAGAGGTTCAGCCTCCAGCACATCAGGACATACAGTTCCGATAGATGGTGGTATTGTTATGGATTTAAAAGGAATGAACAAAATTCTTGAAATAAGACCGCAAGATATTTACTGTAAGGTTGAGCCAGGTGTAATTGATGATGACTTAAATCGTGCTCTTAAGCCATATAACTTTTTTTGGCCACCAGCACCAGCATCTTCAAGGATTGCAACTATTGGTGGAGAAATTGGAGCTAACGCATCTGGATTGAGGTCTGTAAAATATGGTGCTACAAGGGATGTAGTTCTTGGAATGAGGGTCGTCCTCGCAAACGGAGATTTAATTACATTGGGTTCAAACACAAGAGTAACAACCGCAGGTTATCCAATTGAGAGAATTATGATTGGCTCTGAAGGAACACTTGGTATAGTTGTAGAAGCAACTTTAAAAATTATCCCCTTACCAAAATTAAGATGTCTTGGTATAGCAAAGTTTAATAAAGTTGAAGATGCTGGTAACGCAGTAACAAATGTAATATCAAATGGAGCATCACCATCAATGCTTGAATTGATGGACAATATAGGCATAACTGCTGTAAACAAGAATCTTAACCTTGGATTGCCTGATGTAGCAGCAATTATACTATTTGAAGCTGATGGAATGATAAAGGAAAGTGTAGATTATGAAATGGAAAAGATAAAAAATATTTGTGAGGAAAATAAAGGCTTTGATATTGAAATGAGTTATGATGTCAAAGAGCGTTCCAGAATATATACAGGAAGGAAGAAATTATTTGCATCCCTCTCAAGATATAAAGAGGGGATAATCTGCACAGATTTAGCTGATGATATGGCTGTTCCAAATTCAAAAATTTCAGAATGTGCTTATATGATTCATGAAATTGCTAAACGGAATAATGTAATAATGTCTGTATATGGGCATTGTGGTTCAGGAGTTATACATACAAAGATAATGTTTGATGTGACAAAAAAGAGTCATTGGGATGATGCAAATAGAGCAGCAACCCAGTTATATGATTATGTCCATTCTGTTGGTGGCACGACTTCTGGTGAGCATGGGATTGGACTTTCCAAAGCACCTTTCTGGAAAAAAGAGAAGGCAGATTCACTTAATGTAATGAGGGCTATAAAGAAGGCACTTGACCCTAACAATATCCTGAATCCCCATAAATTACAGGACGCTCCAGATGACTGGGTTACTGCAACTAAATTGAGATATATTGCAAAATAATGGGCTCATTTAAAAAACCAATGAAAAACACGAAAACGGTTAATGAAAATATATTAGTCTTAATTAAATTTTTTGTGGTTTTTGTGAGTAATAACTTTTTATAATGAACGAATTATTAATAAAAAAAGGTTAAGTATAATTTATGAATAAAAAGCAGAGACATAGAATTCACAAGAGCACGCCAACAAATGAAATATGGCTTTTTGTATGGTTTAGAATAGGGGGTGAAAAAAATGGGTAACTTTTAACTGGGTTTTTCTCTTTAGAATGGCAAGGCCAAAGAAATAATGGAAGTGCCATAATTGGCCCTATTATTGGATGTTAAAGAAATATAAGCCCTTTGGAAGGTTGGAAAGTTGGAAGATTGGAAGGTTATCCCCGAATTCCGAACCCCGAACCCCGAATCCCGAACCCCGAAATGATAATACCTATAAAATAAGAAAATCTTTGTGTTCTTCTTGCCCCGTTAGATAATTTGTTTAATAATATCTAATGAAGTTTATCCACTTAGATATTTTTATCCCAGGTCATAGAAACATTTAACATAGAGAATATCTAACGGGGTGAATGAACTTTGTGGTTAATATTATACATAACATAAAAAAAAATAGGAGTAAAAATGAACAACGAACTACTTAAAAACAAGTTAGGAGAAGAGAATTATCAAAAACTTCTCGGAATTGATAATCCCAAACTCAATGAATTTGTGGCAAAATATGTAAAGCTTTGTAATCCTGAAAAGGTATTTGTATCAACCGATTCTGAAGAAGACATCAATTATGTCAGGCAAGCAGCTATAAGAAATGGCGAAGAAAAGAAACTTGCTGTGGATGGATGGACTGTCCACTATGATGGTTACTATGACCAGGCAAGAGATAAGAAAAGAACAAAGTTTCTCGTGCCAAAAGATGTTGACCTTGGACCAAATTTGAACACGATGGATAGAGATGAAGGGCTTTCTGAAATTCACGAAATTCTCACAAACATTATGAAGGGAAAGGAATTATACATCCGCTTCTTCTGTCTTGGACCCACAAATTCTGAATTTTCCATCCCTTGCGTTCAACTTACAGATTCTGCTTATGTGGCTCATAGTGAGGATATTCTATATCGCAATGGATATGAAGAATTCAAAAGACAGGGAAAAAATGCACGATTTTTCAAATTTGTGCATAGTGCAGGTGAATTATCTGAGCGGAATACGAGCAAGAACATTGATAAGCGAAGGGTTTATATTGACCTTGAAGATAATACTGTATATGGCTCAAATACCCAATATGGCGGGAATACCATCGGCTTAAAAAAACTCGCAATGAGACTGGCAATAAACCGAGCTTCAAAAGAAGGATGGCTAACTGAACATATGCTTGTTATGGGTGTGAATGGTCCGAGCAACAGAATGACATACTTCACGGGTGCATTCCCCTCTTTGTGCGGAAAGACCTCCACCTCAATGATTGCAGGGGAAAGTATTATTGGTGATGATATTGCTTACATCAGAAAAAAGAATGACAAAGCGTATGCCGTAAATGTAGAAGCCGGAATGTTCGGAATAATTATGGGTGTAAATTCCAAAGATGACCCACTTATCTGGAATGTGATTCACAGTCCAATTGAAATCATATTCTCAAATGTGTTGATAGGAGAAGATAATAAACCTTATTGGATTGGAATCGGTGAAGAAATCCCTGAAAAAGGTATAAATCATTCTGGAGAATGGACTCCCGGGAAAAAAGACGCTGATGGAAATGAGATAACCCCTTCTCATAGAAACGCAAGATTTACAGTAAATCTGAAAAGATTAGATAATCTAAATGAAAGATTCAATGACCCAAATGGTGTTGAAGTCGGCGGAATAATTTACGGTGGAAGAGATTCTGATACTTGGGTTCCTATAACACAATCATTTGATTGGACACATGGAATAATCGCAAAAGGTGCTTCTTTAGAATCAGAAACTACCGCGGCAACGCTTGGGCAAGAAGGTGTGCGAAAATTTAATCCTATGTCAAATCTTGATTTCCTTTCTGTTCCAATTGGGAAATATGTTAAGATGAATCTTGATTTTGGCAATTCACTTGAGAAGACCCCGCTAATATTTGGAGTGAACTATTTCATAAAAGATAAAAATGGCGAGTTTATGAATGCAAAAACTGATAAAAGAGTTTGGATGAAATGGATGGAACTGCGTGTTCATAATGAAGTTGATGCTATAGAAACAGCAATCGGATTTATCCCAAAATATGAGGACTTAAAAAGATTATTCAAAGAGGTGCTGAATAAGGATTATACGGAAGAAGATTACACTAAACAGTTTACAATCAGAGTGCCTGAAAATTTGGCTAAGATTGATAGAATAAGAAAAATCTATGAAACTACTGTGGCTGAAACACCTCCGATTATTTTTAAGATATTAGAAGAAGAAAAAGAGAGATTAGTTGTTGCAAAGAGTAAATTCGGAGATTACATAACTCCGGATAAATTTTAGTAAAAGTTGATTAGGAATATATTATGAAAACAAATCATTTAAAAGAATGGGAAAATGAGCTAAATATTTGTATCAGATGTGCATATTGCTTTGAAGGATGTCCTGTTTTCAAAGAACTTGGATGGGAACCAGATGGTGCAAGAGGGAAAGCAGTTCTTGCTTATGGATTACTTACTGGTGAACTTGAACCTTCTGAATATATTGCTGAAAAGTTATTTCAATGCAGTTTTTGTAGAGATTGTATTGAAAGATGTTCAGCTAATGTTGAAATACCCGATATTCTTGCTGCTGCCAGAGCCGACCTTTTTGAAGCTGGATATGTTAAAGATTCACAAAAACGGCTTTTGGATACAATAGAAAAATCTGGAAATATCTTTGATAAAGAACTTGAAGCTCCGAATTATAAGGGAGAAAAACAGGTATTACTTGGCTGCCGACTTCTTGAAAGAAAAGATGATTCTAAAAAATATCTTGATTTGCTTGAAAAACTTGGAGTAAAAACTAAAACATTTAATGAATCCTGCTGCGGGATGCCATTTGCCGTACTGGGTGATAAAAAAGGTTTTAAAGCTCAACAAGATAAATTTAGATATACAATACCTGATAGAAAAGAAGAAGTAATTTGTGTTTGCACTACCTGCGTATTCTTTATCAGGAAAAAGTATCCTGATTTAAAAGCAAAGTACATCATTGATGAAATTGTAGAGCGTCTTCCCCAATACAAAGATAAGATAAAGAAACTTGGCATCAAAGTTACATACCACGACCCCTGTAATGTAGCTCGCGGTATGGATATGGTGGATGAACCAAGAATGTTGTTAAGAGAGATAGGAGCAGAATTAATTGAAATGCCTACAAATGGCAAGCAAGCAGAATGTTGTGGCGGTGGCGGAGGATTATTAGTATCAGATGATAAATTAGCTGAAAAACTTGCTGAAAACCGTGTAGAACAAGCAATAGAAACTGGTGCAGAGATTTTAACCACACTCTGTCCCACTTGCGAGTTCAATCTTAAAAATGCTGCTGAAAAATATAATGGGAAAATTGAAATTGTAAATCTTCTTGACTTAATTTATGAAGCATTGAATTAATATAAGTGTTTTTAATTTCCCTAATAAAGTCAATCAACAATCTTTATTTTTGTTGATAATATGTTAAATCAAATTAAATCAAGTAATGACATGTTAGGTGAATTTTGCATATTTTGCAGAATTTATGGCTAAATAACTTATAGGAGGATTTATGGATAAAGTATCAATTATAGGCAGTGGAAATGTTGGAGTATCTGCTGCTTTTTATCTTGCCGAGAAAGGAGTTGCAAATATAATGCTTATTGATATTGCTGAAGGCAAAGCAAAGGGAAGTGCTCTTGACCTTGCCGAAGCATCTCCCCTGCGTGGATACGATATTAGTATTGACGGCTCTTCTGATTTCAAGGATATAAAGGGTTCAAAGGTGGTTGTAATCGCAGCAGGCAAGGTGCGAAAACCTAATACACTTAGACTTGAATTGCTTGATGATAATGTAAAGGTAGTTGATTCTATAATTGAACAGATTAAGAAATATGCACCAAAGTCAATCATTATCGTGCTAAGTGAACCTGTTACTGCTCTAACTTATTACGCCTGGAAAAAGAGTGGATTTGATAGGTTAAAAGTAATGGGTATGGCAGGAAAACTTGATACAACAAGGGTT
Source organism: Candidatus Cloacimonadota bacterium (assembly GCA_014384665.1). Taxonomy (GTDB): domain Bacteria; phylum Cloacimonadota; class Cloacimonadia; order JGIOTU-2; family JGIOTU-2; genus JACNFI01. The sequence goes on along the minus strand of JACNFI010000038.1, from coordinate 9,827 downwards.
TGCGAATACACAGCAGAAGAACTCGGTGTCACCCCTGTGGAAGTAAGTGCAATTGTATTAGGTGGACATCATAAGTTTATGGTTATCCCACCAGATTTTGTAAGGGTTTGTGGAATACCTGTAACCGAACTGTTGCCAAAAACCAAAATTAAAAAGATAATATCAGATGCAAGAGAAGCTGGCACAACAGTGTTATCGCTACTAAAAAGCCAGACCTCTATGTATTCTCCCGGAGCGGCAATAGCAGAAACTGTAGAAGCAATAGTAACTGACTCAAAAGCAATAATGTGCGTTCCAACCTGTCTTGAGGGTGAGTATGATTACAAAGCGACCTGTCTCGGTGTTCCTGTTCAACTTGGAAAAAACGGTATTGAAAAAATAATTGAACTTGAGTTGTCATTGCAAATTAAAGAAGAATTGCAAACATCTGCTGATGTTATTAAAAAAACAATTGAGTCATTGGGGATATAGGAGGCGAAAATGAAAGTGAGCATAGTTGGAAGTGGAAAAGTCGGTGTGGCAACTGCACTATTCTTGATTGAAAAAAAAGTCGCTGACATTGTCTTAATAGATATTGTCAAGGACTGGGCTGAAGGTAATGCCCTGGACATAATTCAGGCATCTCCTATAAGACGATATGATGTTGATATCAAAGGATATTCAGACATTAAAGAGGTAGAAGGTTCTGATGTCGTTGTAATAACTGCTGGTAAACCAAGATTACCTGGTATGTCAAGAGAAGACCTGCTGAAAGATAATGCCAAAATCATAAGAGCAGTATCTGAAGACATTGCAAAATATGCTCCTAATGCTATCATAATTATGGTTACAAATCCGCTTGATATTATGGCTTATCTAACTCTGAAAGTTACTGGATTTGCATTAAGACGAGTAATTGGAATGGCAGGAATTCTGGATTCCACAAGATTCAGATACTTCATTGCATCAGAACTTGGGATAAGCCCTAAAAATGTAACTGCTCTGGTGCTTGGCGGTCACGGTGACCTTATGGTGCCTTTACCAAGATACTCTACAGTTCACGGAATTCCAATCTCATATCTATTACCACGAGAAACAACTGAAAAACTGATAGAACGCACCCGTAAAGGCGGTGGAGAAATTGTGGGTTATCTAAAAACAGGAAGTGCATATTGGTCAACAGGTAGTTCTGTTGCAGAAATGGTTGAATGTATAATTCGTGATAGAAAAAGAATTATTCCTTGCTCCGCATATCTGCGAGGTGAATATGGTATTGATGGCTTATTTGTCGGCGTGCCAATAAAAATCGGCAGAAATGGTGTGGAAGATATCATAGAATTATCCTTAAATACTGATGAGAAAAAGGCATTACATACTTCAGCGGAAAGAGTTAGGGAAGTAATAGAAAGGTTGGAAGCTGAAAATCTTATCTAATGCAAATAGAAATTCCCTATTGGGGCGAAGAACTAAATGTGTCTCTTCCCGAGCAAAATGTAGGCGAGATAATTTACCCAAATGCTGTTGAAATTCGTAAAGAAAAAGAGGTTTTATTTGAAGCAATTCAAAATCCTGTTGATTCTCAAACTTTTGATGATTTTATAAAAGGAAATGAAACTATACTCATTATTGTAAATGATGCAACAAGACCTACGCCAACAGCAAGAATAATTGATTTATTATGGGATAAAATAAAAGATAAGGATATCAAATTCATAATCGCTACAGGAATGCACAGAGCACCAAGTGAAGATGAATATTATGAAATATTTGGCAATCATTATCCTGAATTAAAGGGAAAAATATTTTCCCATGATGCAAAGGCAGAAAAAGAGAATATTTACATTGGCAAAACCAAAGTTGGCACAGAGGTTTATTTTAACAGATTGGTTGTTAATGCAAAAAAAATTGCATTTATTACATCTGTTGAACCGCATTATTTTGCTGGTTATACGGGTGGAGCAAAGTCATTTCTGCCAGGAATTGCAGCTTATGATACGATTGAACAAAATCACGAAAAAGCACTAAAATCTACAGCAAAAGCCCTGAGAACCAAAGGAAATCCAGTTCGGGAAGATATTGAAGAAGCATTTGAAGTTATCTCAAAAGATAAAGAAATTTTTTCAATTCAAACTGTATTGGATAAGAATCATAAAATATATTTTTGTGTATGCGGAGAAACTCATAAAGCATTTGAACTTGCGTGTGAAAAGGCAAAAGATGTCTTCTCTGTGGAAATTAAAGAAAAAGCAGATATTGTGGTGGCAGTCGCACCTTATCCAATGGATATTGACCTTTATCAATCACAAAAAGCAATTGATAATAGCAAACTTGCTTTGAACGATAATGGGATACTGATTTTAGTGGCAAGTTGCAGAAAAGGTGTTGGTGGAGAAGCATTTATGAAGTTGTTAAGTGAAGTCAAAACTCCTGATGAAGCACTTTCGCGTATAGAAAAAGAATATATTTTAGGTTATCATAAAGCAGCGAAGATGGCAGAAATAATGAAATGGGCATCTATCTGGGCGTATACAAAACTTGACCCCAAATTACTGGAAGAGATATTTGTTCGTGGATTTAGTGATTTACAGCAAGCAATTGACAGTGCTTTGGAAGAAAAAGGTAATGAAAAAATTCTTTTTCTAATGGATGCAAGTTTAACTGTGCCACGAGTTGCATCGCGAATATTATATAAACGAAGATTTATCCATAGTCCAACAAGAAAATCAATTAAAACAAATAATCTTGACGACTTCTTTGCTGATTGATTTTCAACAAAATTATGTAAATATTTTTGTGTTTTTCCGCCTGCTCTGCCTGTCCCATGAAATCTCTTTTATTTAATGGAGCGTATTTCGGGGGCAAAAATAGAGTTATTACTGGGAGCACGATATAGTATGCCCCGCAGGATAACATTTTGTATCCAACGGGGTAAACTTTATTTCTAAAGATTATGGTGGAGTGCGAAAACGAGCCCCGATTTACTCGGGGTGAACTTTTCGCATATACTAATATGCTGAAAGTTCGTCGCTTCGCTCCTCGTTTCAGCACTCCGCTTTTGCTCGGTATTATATATTTGGCACAGATGCAAACAGTTTTATGCCTCCAGTAATATTTGTATTCGTTTGCGATTCGCTTGCCTTGCCGTAGTTTGACGCCCTTTCTCCTTCGTCCCGATACATCGGGACAAAGGGTGAAAAGGCAGGTGGCTAGAAAATAAATTTCGCGTATTTCGCGGAAAAAAGGAAAAACAAAATATAAAGTTGGAGGTAACAAATAGCAAAACCAAAAGTCGCTTTTTATTGGTGTGCATCTTGTGGTGGTTGTGAAGAAGCAGTTGTTGACCTGAACGAAGATATCCTAAAAGTGGTTGAACTTGTGGATATTGTCTTTTGGCCCTGTCCGATGGATTTCAAATATAAAGATGTGCGCGCAATGAAAGATGGAGAAATAGCAGTTGCGTTTATCAATGGTGCAATTCGCACAGACGAGCAAGAAGAGATGGCACATCTGCTCAGAAAAAAAGCACAAATGGTAGTTGCTTTCGGGTCCTGCTCGCATCTTGGTGGAATTCCCGGATTAGGAAATTTTTGGGATAGGGAAACTATCTTTGAAACAGTTTATGGCAAAAGCTGCCCTTCTATTGATAATCCTGATAAAGTTATTCCACAAAAGGTCAGCAAAGTTCCTGAAGGAGAATTGACCTTGCCTGGTTTTCACGATACTGTGAAAAGTTTGGACCAGGTTATTGATGTTGATTATTATCTGCCCGGTTGTGCTCCTCCGCCATATTTGATAATGAAGACAATAAATGCAATTTTATCAGGAGAACTGCCTGAAAAAGGAGCTGTTTTAGCACCTGCTAAGACATTATGTGATACTTGTTCTCGCAATGATTCCAAACCTGAAAAAATTTCTATCAATGAGATAAAACGCATTTCATTAACAAAAGCTGACCCTGAAAAATGCTTTCTTGCAGAAGGAATTATCTGTATGGGTCCGGTAACCCGAGTCGGTTGCAGCGAAGAAGGAGATGGTAGATGTATTGCCGTGAATATGCCTTGTCGTGGTTGTTTTGGACCTCCTCCAGGAGTTAAAGATATGGGTGCAAAAATGATTTCAGCGTTTGCATCTCTTATCGGTTTGGAAGGCGAAGAAAATATGAGCGAAGAAGATGTAGAAAAACTCATCAATCAGGTGGTTGACCCTGCTGGAACATTCTACCGATTCTCTCTGCCTACTTCATTGTTGAGAAGAAAAAAGATGAGTAAAAATAGGCAATAAAATGTCAAAAAAAATCACAATTGACCCAATTACAAGATTAGAAGGTCATGGTAAGATAGAAATTTTTCTAAATGATGACGGGAATGTTGAGAATGCTTATTTTCAGGTTCCTGAATTAAGAGGATTTGAGCAATTCTGCGTTGGACGACCTGTGGAAGAATTGCCGCGCATCACAACAAGAATCTGTGGTGTTTGCCCAACTGCTCATCATACTTGTTCAACAAAAACGCTTGACGCTGTTTACAATGTAAAACCGACTGAAACTGCAATAAAAATTCGGCAGTTAATTTATGATGCATTTATGATGGAAGACCATCTTTTGCATTTTTTCTTCCTTGGCGCTCCAGATTTTATTGTTGGACCTGATGCGCCTCCTGGTGAGAGAAATATTATAGGCGTAATCGGAAAAGTCGGCATAAAAATTGGGAAAGAGATAATCTCTATAAGAAGGAAATTAAGAAATATTATTACAACTTTGGGAGGAAAAGTTATCCATCCAGTCAATGGACTTCCTGGGGGAGTTTCACGCGGAATTTCTGAAGAAGAAAGACAGGAATTCCTAAAAATTGCTAAAGATACTGTTGAATTTGCCAAATTTACACTAAAAGTATTTGAGGATATTGTTCTGAAAAACAAGGCTTATGTTGACCTAATCGTTGGTGATATCTACAAGCACGAAACTTATTATATGGGTATGGTAGATGAAAATAACAAAGTAAATTTTTATGATGGAAAA
>JACNFI010000038.1:0-4548 GCA_014384665.1 Candidatus Cloacimonadota bacterium | reverse complement strand
GAATATGAGAAAATGTTCACTACACTTGGGGGGAAACCGTCTCATCATACTTTGGCCTTCCACTGGGCGAGATTGGTAGAAGTGATGTATTCTGCTGAACATATGGTTAAGTTGTTGGAAGACAAATCTATCACAAATCCTGATATACGAAATATTCCAACAGAAACACCGGGTGAAGGAGTTGGTGTTGTTGAAGCACCACGAGGAACATTAATACATCATTACAAATCAGATGAAAATGGTATAACAAAAAAAGTTAACCTGATTGTTGCAACTGTCGCAAATATGGCAGGAATGTCTATGTCCATTAAAAGAGCTGCAGAAAAATTAATTAAAAATGGTAAAGTTAATGATGGTATTCTTAATATGGTAGAAATGGCTTTCCGTGCTTACGACCCCTGCCTTGCTTGTGCATCTCATTCTCTTCCCGGAAAAACTCCTTTGATTGTAAATATACATAAAAATAAAGAGATTATAAAGACCATTCGCAGAGATTGATTTAATGAAAACAGCTATTCTCGGTCTTGGCAATCCTATTCTCTCTGACGATGCTGTTGGAATAAAAGTTGCCAGAAGAATTGCTGAAAAGTTTCCAGATATACATATAATTGAAGCTGCTACCGCAGGCTTTCGTATTATGGATGAAGTGGTTGGTTATGACAAACTTATTCTCATTGATTCCATAAAAACAGGAAAATCTAAACCCGGCACTTTACACTCTTTTTCTATAGACGATTTAAAAAAAACTTTACTTAATGCACCACATCTTGATATAAATTTTTCCAAGGCACTGGAAATCTATAAACAAAAAGGTGAGGAAGTTCCTGAAGAAATTGTAATCTATGCAATTGAAGTTGAAGATATTGAAACCTTTTCTGAAAAATGCACTAAAAAAGTAGAAAAAGCAATTCCAGAAATTGTTGAGGAAATTATAGAAGAACAGTTTAAAGAAATTTGACAAGCATTAAACATAAGTAAAAGATTCTCCCCTCTCTGATTTGCTCGGGGACCCCAGATATAGGGATTATCTGAATGACTTAAGATTTAACATGCAACATAATTAAGTAAGAAAACGAGGAAAAATAATGAGCAGAAAAATAATTCTATTTTGTATATTATTTATTGCAATTTTTATCTATTCAATAACAAATTCTTTATTAGCAAAATATTTAGATATTCCTGTTACAAGAAACTTGGAGCCAGAAAGATTTAAGCCCTGTAGTTTTGAAGAATATCAAAATAAACACTTAACAAAACCAACTAATTTCTATGAAATAAGAAGGTTCGTAGGTGAAGACAGAGATACACTAAATTTTTTAATATTTGTTGACTCTACTCTTTATCCTTTAATTGAAGCTGCACTCTCAACATATCAAAATGATTTGCTAAATGAAAATACTAATTCTTTTTTAGTGAGTTTTAGTGGCACCTCTGCAGAAGATTTAAAAAGTATTATCCTTGATTATTATAATAGTGATAACATCGTAGGTGTAATCCTTATTGGTGATTTACCTTCAGCCTGGTTTGAGATGTACGAAGACTTTGATAATAATGGCATACCTGATGGAGATTTAGTTGAATTTCCAATAGATTTATATTTCTCTGATTTGGATGGTCAGTGGTTAGATTTAGATTTTAATGGAATATACGAGATTCATTGGGGTTCAGTGCATCCAGATATTTGGATTGGACGAATTAAAGCAGATAATTTAGATTATTCAAATGATACAGAAGCAGAGCTGTTAAATAACTACTTTTCACGAAACCATCTCTTCCGAACAGGTGTCCTGGAAAACCCCAATAATGCCTTAGCATATATTGACGATGATTGGGCAGATTGGGGTCCAGAATATCAAAGTGCTTTAGAATATATTTATCCAGAAGTTGAATTAATTAATGATATAAACGAGACCACAGCAGAAGATTATAGAACAAACAGGTTGCCTGCGGATTATGAATTTATACAGGTTCATGTTCATTCAAGTCCAATGGCTCATTATTTTTATCAGAATAATGGAAGTTACTATCAACTTGTTCATAACTATGAATTACCTATTATAAATCCCAAAGCATATTTTTATAATCTATTTGCCTGCTCTAATGCTCATTTTGAAACAGACAATAATATGGGGAGTTTGTATCTACTTGCAGATGATTTTTGCCTGGGAACTATTGGTTCAACAAAAACAGGAAGTATGCTTTTTTTTGAATACTTTTATGAACCACTTTCTTTAGAGAATACTATGGGAGAGGCCTTTAAATTATGGTGGATAGAAAATGTTGATACAGGTCAGAATAATTGGTGGGAAAGGTCCTGGTTTTATGGAATGGTTATTTTAGGCGACCCAACATTAAAATTTCACTATAATAATGCAATACATGTAAGTGGAGATGTTTCTGGGGAATGGAATGTTGACACAGTTTATGTGGATGGCGAAATAAATATTCCTTTAGATAGTACATTGATAATTGAACCGGGAGTGCAAGTACTCTTTTCAGACCATTATAAATTTAACATTTATGGTAGGATATTGGGTGAAGGCACTGAATCTGATACTATTACTTTTACTGCTCAGGATACCACAATTGGTTGGCATGGATTGAGATTTCATAACACAAATGAGAATGGACAGGACAGTTCTAAAATTGTTTATTGCAAATTAGAATATGGTTTTGCTTGGGGTGATTTACCAGATGATTGTGGTGGTGCAATTTACTTTAATAACTCATCTAATATTTTGATAAAAGAATGCTTAATTACACAAAATATTGCTTTAAATGGAGCTGGAATCTTTTGTCATCAATCCAGTCCAAGTTTAACCAATGTTCTCATGAGTAGAAATGTTTGTTATGATATCGACTTTTCTCATGGTGGCGGAATCTGCTGTGAATTTGATTCCAATCCAAATTTAGCAAATGTTACTATTAGCGAAAATAGAAGTTATTTTGGTGGTGGACTATACTGCAATAATTCAAGTCCAACTCTAAATGATGTTACTATTATGGGAAATATGTCTGCTCCTGGTGGAGGAATTTTATGTGAATACAATTCCAATTTGAGTTTAACCAATGTTACCATTATTGAAAATACGGCTTTCTTTGGTTCTGGCGGTGGAATCTTCTGTGGTAATTCCAGCTTGGTTTTAACTAATGGTACTATAAGTAACAATATTGCTTCTCTTAATGGTGGGGGCATTGAATCTTGGAATTCCAGTATAAATCTAACTAATGTTATCATTAGTGGTAATACTGCTGATGATGATGGAGGTGGGATTAGTTGTAGTCAATCCACTATTAGCTTAACTAATGTTACAATAAGTGGAAATATTGCATTTGATGAAGGTGGTGGAATTAGATGTGCTAGTGCCAGTGTAATTTTAGTGAATTGTATTCTCTGGAACGATTCACCACAGGAGATATATTTTAGCAGTTTCGGAGATCCAAATTCCATTACTATTTCTTATTCAGATGTGCAAGGAGGAGAAGGTGGTATTGTAACAAATAATAATGGCACAGTATATTGGGATTATTTTAGCAACATAAATTCTGACCCATTTTTTGTTGACGCAAATAGTGATAATTTTCATTTAACCGAAGGTTCTCCTTGCATTGATACTGGCACACCAGATACCACAGGTCTTAATTTGCCACCCTGGGATTTAGATGGAAATGAACGTATCTGGGATGGCGATGAAGATGGTATAGCTATTGTTGATATGGGCTGTTATGAATTTGACGCTCCTCCTTATGTAAGCATTGATGATGAACCTAAATCTCCAATACTTTTTAAACTTTATCAGAACTATCCCAATCCGTTCAGTTCTTCAACCACAATTTCATTTCATTTAGCCACGATCCCCAATTTAATTGGGGACACGAACTCACACGAACAGACACTAATAGAAATTTATAATGTAAAAGGACAATTAATAAGAACTTTCCGAATCCCGAATCCCGAATTCCGAACTCCGAATATTGTCTGGGATGGAAAAGATGAAAATGGAAAACCAGTAAGTTCAGGGATTTATTTCTATCAATTGAGAATGGGAAAAGGTTTTTCACAAACTAAAAAGCTCTTGCTCTTAAAGTAATAGCCAAACACTGCCTGGCACCTTTTGTGGGAAGTTACTTTTCCTCTGTATAAAAATAGGAATCCTGGCAAAATGATTATATGTTTAAGAGTTACTACTGGGGGCATAATATAGTTTACTTTATTTTTAAGAATTATAGTGGAGTGCGAAAACGATCCCCGATTCATCGGGGAGAACTTTTCGCCTATGCTAATATGCTGAAAGTTCGTCTCCCGATAAAATCGGTATCCTTGTTTCAGCACTCCGCTTTTACTCGGTATCATGTATTGGATACAAATTCAAACAGTTTTATGCCCCCAGTAGTAACTCTAATCATTTTATCAGATTATCTGAGAGATAATGAAAGTTACAACCAAAAATGAATGAGTCCACTCTAAAAAGGTATCTCCCGCGAAATACGCGAAAAATACATGCGGATATTACTGAATTTACACGAACCATTTTCGAGTATTTCGTG
>JACNFI010000037.1 GCA_014384665.1 Candidatus Cloacimonadota bacterium | reverse complement strand
GATTAAAAATTTCTATCCATTCTTTATTCCCGGCTGAAGTATTTGGCTTAAACATTATCTCATTTATAATTAGTGGAGAGGTGGAAAAATGACTAATATTATTTATTTCAATATCTTGTGCCGATAAAACAGATGATAATAAAATCAATAAAGAAACGAGTGTTATGATAAAATATGATTTTTTCTTACTTTTCATCAATTCCTTTCTCGTTATTTTTAAATGTCTTACTAATTATTTCCAACCCCATAAGTGCTCGCAGCTTGTTACCTTCCGGGAAAAAGATAGCATTATCAATCAGATAAGCAATTTTCTGCTTTTCATCATAGAAGGCAAAACTTGCAAATGCACCACCTGTAAAATGATTTGGATTTTGCCATCTTCCAGAAAGTTTGAAAGCATCATAAGAAAGGAATTTTACCTTTTCCCGAGTTGCATCTTGATGGGAGAATTCATCCCCTTCGTAATATTTTTTCCCTATTTCCAGTCGTTTATTCCAGAGCCATTCTTTATTAACCGTATTTTCAGGCATATTCTCCCAATATACAGCTAAAAATCTATCGGGATATTTTTCAACACGGAGCAGATATGAAACAAAATGGCTCTCATTATCTCTTTTGAATGGAATATAACTTTTCGGCAAATCTATTTGCCACGGATAATTTTGCTTTTGATATTTAACCTCATCTTTATTCAAGTCAGGTTTATAAACAAGATTTTTTATGCGTTCTATCTCGCGATTTTTGAAAATATTAAAGATTGTATTTGATTGTTCAAAAGTATAAAGTAGAAGTGCTTCAATATCTTTCCCTATTATGAAAACCACGGTCTGATTTTGTGCCCAGAGATCCTTTGCCACAAAGATATTTGCCTGAATAGAATCTGACAAAGAGGAGACCTTGTCTGGCAAAATTTCTTTCACATATTGAGAAGTTGGATTATTGAAATTAGAATCGCAGAAAAAGAGCAGGTTAGAAAATTTATAATATCTTTTAATATCCTTTATGTTTTGTCTTTGAACTGCAAAAAGTTTCTCATTTCTGGTTGTAAAAAATTCTCGCTCTAGGGATTTAATAATCTCTAATTTTCCATAATCCCAGACTTTATCATCAGCAAAAACAAAGACCACATCAGATTTTCCCCAGGAAAGTGGTTTGCGTATGTTGGATGAAGATTTACGCGTAGATTCTGAATCTCCGCAACTTGAAAAAATTATTAATGCGAATAAGAGGGGATATTGATAGATTTTACTTAACATATTTTTTTCTTTTGATTTGGGAAAAATATATTATTGCAGAAAGCCAGGTCAAAATTGCAATCACTACAAACATAATCAGAATTATGAATTTAACAATTTCCAGTTCAGGTAAAAAGGTTTTGTAAAAAAGAACAAAAATTATTGCAATAAACTGCAAGGTTGTTTTTAATTTTCCCCCAAAATTTGAAGCTAAATAAATTTGTTTTTTTGTGAGAAAATGGCGCAAAAAAGTCATAATAACATCACGAGCCAAAATCAATGCAACTATCCACCAGCTTATGAATCCCCAACAGGAAATTATTATCAATGCAGAAGCAGCAAGAATTTTATCAGCCAACGGGTCAAACAATTTACCAAAGCTTGAAACAAGGTTGTATTTTCTTGCGATAAAGCCATCTATTGTATCTGAAAGAGCCGCAATTACAAAAATAAGAAGGGATGCAAAATAATGTTCTTGAACCGCAAAAAAAATGAAAAAGGGGATAAGAACCAATCGAAGTAAAGTAATAATATTGGGAATTTGCTTTTTATTAACCATCATTTTTTGACACTAAATTTATTAACGAAACAATAACATAACATCCAAACAAGCAGAAAACAGCATAATATCCCGACTGCAGAAAGAACAATTTTTCTCCAACAATTGAATGAAATTTATTTTGAACAATGAAAACCAATAATCCTAAACTTAAAAATTGAGCAAAAATCAAGAAAAAAAATTCTATCACAAAATGCTGAAATTTGTAAAGTTTCAATCCTTTTGATTGCCACAGTTTCCACTTTTCTTTTTGAAAATATCTCATAAAAAATCTAATAAAAAAAAGCATAATTGAAGCAATAAAAATAATACTTCCAAAAAGATAGAATTTATATTTTTCAATCAAATTCTTTATTCTTCCACAAAGGATTATTTTTTTTGCATTAAAATCTACTGATTCAAATCTTTTATCTTCAGATATTTTTTCAACAAAATCTTGAAATTGATTTAAAGAAAATTTTTCGGCATTAAAATAAAGAATAAGGAAATCATTCAGTTCATTTTTGGAAACCCAATTTTCCAATCCTTCTAAATGGAATTTTTCAGACATTTCAGAAATATTTTTTGAGGATGATTTGTACTCAACAATTTTTATGAAATCTATTTTATCAAATTCTGAAATAATTTGAGTTGAATCAAGAGAAGAAGAAAAATTTAGAATCAAAGCTGAATGTGACAATTTTTGATTTGTTTCAGATTTGATTTTTTGCTCCAAAAAACTAATTCCCAAAAAGACAATTCCAGAAACAAAAAATATCAGCCAGATAAAAACGAGATGCCAGATTAAATTTTTGTAAAGTTTTCCAAATTGACTGAGCATTTTTGACATTTTAAATTCTCATAAATTTTGCAACAAAAAGATTGCTTCTCAAATGAGGATTAGAAAGATTTTCAGGCAATTTTTTCCGCAAGTTTTTGAAAAAATAATATTTATTTAGGACAAATGATTGGTTTTCCCTTCTCATTTTTTTATCAAATTCTTTCCAGCGAAAACTTGGATAAATCATGAAACCGAGTCCAGATTTTTTCAACAGAAATTCAAAACCAGAAAGCACATCATTCATATTACATAAGATTTCATGTCTGGCATTTCTTCTTTCTAAGTTTGGGCTAAGTCGGCCTCTTCCAATTGGAAAATATGGCGGATTGGAAAATGCTATATCAAATTTCTTATTTGGAAAATTCGTTTTTATTTTTCTTCCATCCATTTCTAGAAGATTGATTTTGCTCAGCAGATTATTTTTCTGAATGTTCTTTTGCGCAATTTTGAAAAGTGAATTTTGTACTTCAATTGCTGTAATTTTGATTTTTTGAATTTTGGCAGCAAGGAGAATAGAAATAATGCCAGAACCAGTTCCAAATTCAAAAGCAGAGCCGGGGAAATTTTTCCCAATATTTTTAATGATTGTATTTAAAAGAATTAAGGAATCTTCGGAACTGCGATATCCATTTTTGCTTTGAATAAGTTTAAGATTTTTGTATTGGAGGTCATCTAAAGTGTAAATTTTCATTACAATAGAAGTAGGATGTATAGAATTTTGACATTATCTCTTTTTCATAACGACAAATCTATTTACAATCAAGTTTAGTATCTGTATGTCCAAATCCGCCAGCATCTCTTTCTGTTTTGCTAAGGGAATTACTTTCTTCTAAATCAATATCTTCAACCTTTGAGAAGACTATCTGAGCTATTCGCATATGATGTTTTACAACAAACATTTTGTCTCCAAAGTTAAAAGCAATGATTTTGACCTCGCCACGATAATCAGCATCAATTGTGCCAGGTGAGTTTAGAATACCTATTTTATGATTAATTGCGAGGCCGCTTCGTGGGCGGATTTGTGCTTCATATCCAGATGGAATCTCTAATGCAAAGCCAGAGGGAATCAAAGCTACATCTTTAGATGGAATTATTAAATCCTTAGATAGGTCTGCAAAAATATCGTATCCCGAAGAGTGCGGAGTCATTTTTTCAGGCAATCTGGCAGTTTTGGATACTTTTTTGATTTTTACTGTTACCATTAAAATTCTCTGGTAGCAATATAAACACAGATTTTCTTCAGAAATTCTGCTTTGGGTCCGTAAAATGAGATAATTTCCTGTGCTTTCTTTTTCAACTCCTGTGCTTTCTCTTTTGTTTGTTCTAACCCATAGATTTTGGGGTAAGTTGCCTTTCCCTTCTTAGCATCCAGTCCTGTTCTTTTACCCATTTTTTTCATAGAACCTTCTACATCAAGAATGTCATCTGTAATTTGGAAAAGGAGTCCAAGAGTTTTGCCAAATTCTGTTATTCTTTCAATGTCATCTTCACTGGCTTCTGCCATAATTGCACCTAAGCGGACAGCAGATGTAATTAGTTTAGCGGTTTTATTTATATGAATATAATCAAGTGTTGTCGGAGAGATAGATTTATTTTCACTTTCAATATCAACGACTTGACCGGCAATAAGCCCAGAACTACCAATTGCTTCTGCGAATTCTTTTATCAATTTATTTTTAAATTTTGGCCTAACTTCAACAGCAAGTAAGATTTTGAATGCTTCCATAATCAGTGCATCTCCAGCAAGTAATGCAATATCCTCACCGAATTCCTTGTGACAAGCTGGTTTTCCTCTTCTAATATCATCATCGTCAATATCAGGTAAATCATCATGAATTAAAGAGTAAGTATGTATAAGTTCTATTGCAGCAGCCACAGGTAATATCTTTCTATCCATATGACCAAAAAGTTGATAAGTAGTAATTGTCAAATAAGGGCGAATTCGTTTGCCACCTGCAAAGAGTGAATATCGCATAGCCTTATGGATTATTTTAGGATACTCATCTTTTCTAGGCAAGAAACGGTCCATTGTAATGTTAACCAATTCTCTTTTTTCTTTAACATCTTTTTTTAGACGCATCATTTTTGTCACAATACTTCTCCTATAAATTCGGATGTATGGTGAGTTTTTTACTTGATCTGTTTTTCATTTTCTGTCTTACTTAAAAGTGTTATCTTGTTTTCAATTTTTTTTAATTTTGATGAACATATTTTAATAAGTTTAATACCTTCCTCATAGTATTCTAAAGATTTTTCAATATCAATATTTCCCTGCTCTAATAAATCAACTATCTTATGGAGTCTTTCTAAGGATTTTTCAAAGTTTAGTTCAGGCATTTCTAACTCCTTTCTTTGATAAGAAGTAATATTCCTGATAATATTTCAATAATAACTATTTTTTTAGTTGTAATATTACTAATTCCCCGACTACTTGAGCGATATAATCTTTCATTTTTTAGAGGGAATTTCAAACCTTCTGTCTTTTTAATTGTCGTTGAATCTGTAAGTGAAATCAATGAAATATTTACACCAACATCTTCTTTGATTCTGATTTTGTCATCTATAACAAATATTTCATTCTTTTGATTATAGAAATGAAATTTTATACCCTGAACAACAAATTTTTCAATAATAAAAAGGTTTGCTAAAGAATGTTTAAGCTGACCATCTATTGCATTAATTAATGTAATATCATTATATCCATTTTGTTGACAGTATTCAATCGCAAGTTCTGTATCGCTTTTGTCTTTATTGATTGGGAATTTTTTTTTAATAGATTTATTCTTTAACAAATTTAGATATTCAGGAAGAATTGAATCAAAGTCACCAATTACAACATCAGGAATAATCCCATTTTTGCAAAGGTAATTTGCTCCTCCATTAGTTGCTATAATAATACCGTTCAGTTTGGTATATAGTGAAAAATTATCGTCTTGATATCCCAATACATCCGGGAAATTATTACAGAAAATGAAAGTTTTTTTCAATTAATTTGCACTCTATCAGCTTATGCCGAAGGCAGATCCTTTGGATGCCACTGGCGGAGATCCTTCGGATAATTATTATTTGATAAATTATGAGAGATATTTTCTATCAACAAAAATGGTAGATTTTTTCTTATTAAAGTAATTTACAGGATTTGTACTTTTATTATAGAATCGTACCTCATAGTGCAGATGCGAGCCTGTTGAAAACCCCGAGTTTCCCATTTCAGCTATAATTTGATACCTTGTTATAATATTCCCCTTTTCAACATACTCTTTTCTTAGATGTGCAAAAAAAGTTTTATATCCATAACCATGGTCAATGAGAATATATCTACCATAATATTTATCATATCCCTTTTCAATTACCTTGCCATCAGCGGTTGCATAAATTAATGAACCAATTTTATTTGCAATATCTACACCATGATGAAAATGACGAGTATTTGTTATAGGATGTATTCTATAACCATAACCATCACTAATTCTTCCTTTTGCTGGTCTAATAGAAGGTGTATGTCTGAAGATTGTATTTTTAACTGTAAGAAATCTTAATATTTCATCATAACTAATAATTTCAAAATTCAATTGACGGTTAAATATAGAGATTTTATTGATTAAATCGTTATGCAAGTCAAATAATTCCCTATCAAAAGAATAGAAAGTGGAGTCTATAAATGTGAAACCTCCAACACCCATCTGTCTTATATCAATATCAATTGACCGCATACCTTCTAACTGTCTAATATCATTATCCTTATCCTGTAAATTCTTAAGGTTTATTTGCATAGTATCCAATAATGAGTGTATGCGAGCCATCTCATTCTTTAGTTTGATATTATGTTCTTGTAATCTTCTTAATTTTTGATGGTCTAACTCATTAGAAAAGAATAAATATGTCATTATGCCAGTTGTAATTAACAGCAGCCCAACAAAAGTGAGAATTAAGTAAGCACCTGTTTTAGAAAAATGAATATTTTTTACACCCGTAGATGAATTGCTTGTTACTAAAATATGCCAATATTTTTCTTTTTTCATATATTAATTATACATCTTTTTTATTAAACCTAAATCTTTAATTGGTTGAATATTATGTCAAGTTTTATAAAAACAGCATGCATACCCCCAAAAAATTCAAATAAATCGGATTAATTCAATAAACAAAGAAA